>JAZORX010000286.1:0-3235 GCA_045656845.1 Acutalibacteraceae bacterium
TTTAAGTTTTCCATTAAAATACCTTCATGTAGAAATATTTTCAATCCTCGGTTAAATTTGAATGAGAATAATAACCGTATTTAGCTGCGGATGAATATCGGGAATAAGCAGAATATCTGCCGTATTTAGAATATTTACCATATTTTCCGTACTGACCATATTTCTTATATTTTTCATACTTACCGTAACCAAGTTTGCTGTAAGCACCGGTTTCATCAGTTCCGAGCAAATCAATCGGAGCAAAATCAGGATATGCATCATTTAAAATACATCCTGCAACATTTGCACCTACGCTTTTTAAAGTCTGTAAGGTTTTGTTAATAGTGTCAGCCTTTACGACATCTGTTCTTGTAACCATAATAACCTTATGAGCAAACTGAACAATTCCCGTAATTCCCGAATCTGCAAAACAAGGAGGAGTGTCTATAATCACATAATCAACCTGTGAAGAAATTGACTTTACAAACTGCTCAAGAATACCGCGTTCAATCCATTTAGGCGAATCCTTACAATAATCCTTACATCCGGCGATCATTAACGGTAATCCCTTATATCTGATAAAATGAAAATCACTCTTTTCAGTTTTACCCTCAAACAGCAAACCGATATCTGCCTCTTTGCCGTAGTCAATCTCAAAAATTTTATAAAGAGCCGGCTTCTTAAAATCAAAATCCAAAAGAACTACCTTCTTGCCCTTATTTGCTAAAGCAATGGCAACATTTGTCGCAACAGTTGATTTTCCTTCATTTTCCGCAACACTTGTTACGACAAAAATATTATCCTCATTCTTTCTTTTCATGTATTCTAATTTAGCGGCAATTTTATAAAAATTTTCAACAAAGGTAAAACTCACAAATGCATTGGAAAATATTCTTAGTGAACGTTTCTTTCTCTTTAAAATTTCCGAAATACGCATATGCTTCTTTTCATGGCGGATAACACCGATAAGCTTTGCACCGATTTTTTCATTAAAATCATCTTCATTTTTTACCGTATCTCGAAAAACTGAGAGTACAACAATTATAAAAGCAGAAACAACTGCACATCCGGTCTGAATAAGCGCAACATTATCTTCTGACATTTTATTTGATGGTGAACGAGGAACAGACGGAGCCTTCAACAGCATTACGGTAGCATTATCGAAAAGATAGTCTGATACCTGAGGGTAAGTTTCAAGAACTGCATTCAGTAATTGATATGATTTAACAGGATTATCACTGGTAACACTAAGATCTATAAAGTTCGTGCCGCTGTTTGCTTTAGCCGATATTCTTCCGTCAAAACTATCGCCGAGATACTCCCCTGCTTTGGTTTTTATAACGGGATCACTAAAAATATTTGCAAAAATTTTCGCGAGATCCGACGAAAGAGAATAATTTCCGTATGCTGAACTTGTTGAACCCTTTGCTGTTACAACCATAGTTGCAGTTGAAGTGTATTCAGGTAAATAAACACTGTGGGCTGATATATAAACACCCATTTTTCCGATAAGCACAACAAGGATAATAATCCAGAAATTTTTAATCAGATCTTTGAGTATTGAATAAAATTCAATGGTAATTTTTTTATTTATCATCGTCTTCACTCTCTACAATCACATACATAGTACTGTGACCCCTGTTTCCTTTTATGTCTGAAACATAATAATGAACTATATAAGTTCCGGGAACATTAACATCAAGATTTGTATCAACAATTACATCCTGAGTTAAATCATTCTTCGCAGAATCAGCTGCACTCAAGATATTTTCATCAACATCAATCTCAGCACCGACAGGAGAATACATCAGATAACTGTTAAGTTCAATTTTCGGTGCACTTAAACTTCTGTCCTCAACAATCAGAGGCAGCGTAAGCTTAACTGCATCACCTTTTGAGTTTGTTACTGAAAAATCAATAGAAAAAACACCAGCTGTTGCTGAACTGAAATCATTTGAAGATATCAGCAAGTGATTCTTTAATGATCCGTCAAAGCAATCATTAACATCTACAGAGTTTTTAATGTCAACAGCCTCATATGTTGAAAAACAAAGAGACCTGCTTAAAGAAAACGCAGGTGATTCATAATCTGTATATTCAACTTTTCTCGTTGCTGTTGTTACATGATTATCCGAATCACAAACTGCATAAGTGACCTTGCAAATCCCCTTATCAATAAATCGCGATACAGACTCAACGATAACTTCATCAGTAAGATCACCGTCTTTTTCATCATAAGCACTGACACCCTTAAGAAGATCTTCAGGCTTTGCATTGACCTTAACTCTTATAATGTCTTGATTGAGAGTAATTACAGGTATAGTATTGTCGGTTTCAATGTAGTTTTTAATATAAAAGTAAGAAAAAGCAGAAAAAACCACAAGAAAAACCGCAACAACTACGATTCTCAGAATTTTAATCATAACTAACCCCAAAAAATTTAAAAATTAAGAATTTTTTTGTTACCAATAACACGGCACGGATTTTCATTAAACAAAAAATTAGCATAGTCAAAAGAGAAGTTCTCGGCAACATATTCAAAGACACCCTCAAGATAAGGAGTTCGAGAAAAAGGACTATGTGCATCACTGGCGACAAAATCAGCCAGTCTGCTTTTTAAGATAAACTCAGACACATTAAAAGCACTTTTTCCGAAATTGCCTCTGAGACTTCCCTTATTAATCTGAATGAGAGCACCCGATTGCTTAAGATTATATATAACCATAGGATTCTCGCATACAAAAGAATATCGTTCAGGATGAGCAATAACAGGTATATATCCTGACGCAACCAATTCGGAAACTCTTTTGAGAACAAATGATGAATGCTCAAAAAAATTGAATTCAACAAGCGGATAAACAGAATGGTTAAGAGTAATCAGCTTACCGGTATTTAATCTGTTCAAGGTTCCTTCATCACAAAAAATCTCCTGACCAGGATAAATATTGATATTAAAACCTGCTTCCTTTAATCGATCATTAATCAAAAAAATTCTTTTATCAAACTCTTCATTCCATAAATTCATATATGAACCGGCAATATTGGAATGAGAAGTAGCGATAATAGCTTCTGTGCCGCCGTCATATGCTGTTTTTGCCATTTCAACAGATTCTTCAAGACATGCAGAACCGTCATCAAGACCATACAAAATATGACAATGAATATCGACCAAAAAATATCCCTCCGCGACAAAAAAACTGAAATAAATCAGAATATATTTTACTACTCATAACGAACATTTTCAATAAAAATTAAA
>JAZORX010000287.1:0-8441 GCA_045656845.1 Acutalibacteraceae bacterium
ATATATAATAATATGTTGACTTTAAACTCTCTTTTATAGTAATATATATTATGTGTAATTATGTATTAGTGGAGGTGCACCATGGTCGATATTCATTGCCATATTCTGCCCGGATTTGACGACGGTGCGGACAATTTCGAAGAGTCGCTTCGTATGGCTCGCATTGCGGCGGGCGGCGGAACAAAAGCGATTATCGTCACCCCACACAGCAATATTCCAGATTCGTATCGGAACTATCTTGATAAGTCATATGTTGACACATTCAAGGATCTTAAAGTAAAAATCAAGGAACAAAAAATCCCTCTTGATATTTATCCCGGTCACGAAATATTCGCAACGGATAATATCATTGATCCGATAAAAAGAAAAAAACTTCTCACTCTTTGCAACTCAGATTATCCGTTAGTTGAATTCGGTTTCAAGGAACGCTCTGAATCAGTTTACGAGAAACTGCAGATTCTTGTTGCAGAAGGTCTGACACCGATTGTTGCCCATCCCGAAAGATATGCTTTTGTTTTTGAAAACGGTTCTGCACCGTTGATTCTTAAAAATATGGGCTGTCTTTTGCAGATTAATAAGGGAAGTCTGAAAAACAAATTCGGAGATAAAGCTTATGATGTTTCGCAAGCCCTTATCAAACGCGAAGTTGCGGATTTCGTTGCAAGCGATGCGCACAGTCCGTACATGAGAACTCCGTATCTTGCAGATGCCCACGAAATCATCAGCGAACTTCATTCCGAGCAATATGCAGATTTGCTTCTGAGCATCAATCCTGAAAAAGTTCTCAAAAACGAAAAAATCAATTGATTATAAGGTGAACAAAAATGAAAGCGTTTAAAATAGTTGTTTTAATTGCATTTGTATTTATATCAATCGCCTCTGCGGCTGTGTTTATAAGCGAGAAACTGGCTGTTGATAAAACATTTCCCGTTATTACCGTTGAGGAAGAAATGATAGAAGTCAGCCTCAAAGCAACCGATGAGGAATTACTCAAAGGCATTACCGCTTATGACGAAAAAGATAAGGATCTCACCGACAAAATTATCATTGAATCAATTTCGAGATTCACCGAAAAGGGCGTCAGCAAGGTTATTTATGCTGTGTGTGACAGCAACAACAACGTTGCAAAAGCAACGAGAATGATAAAATTCAAGGGCTATGAATCGCCCAAGTTTCAGGTCGTAGGCAATCTTTGTTTCTCTTTTTATGAACAGATTGATATCAGAGAATTGATATTTGCCAAAGACAGCCTTGAAGGCGGAATAACAAGCAATATTATCGTTACATCTGACGACTACACACCGTCAATCCCGGGTGCGTTCTCACTTAATGTTACAGTCACAAACAGCAAAGGTGACACATCAACAATCAAGCTTCCACTCATTGTTGAAGACCGTCCCCTTTCTGTTCCGACAATCGAACTCAAAGAATATCTTGTTTATGCTCAAAAAGGCAAGACAATTGATTTCAACTCATACATTGTTGATGCTCTGGACATTAATGAAGTAAGCCTTAAAAACCAGGTGACGGTTGAATCCAATGTTGATTTCAATAAACCCGGCACATACAACGTTCACTATTATGTCACGGACAGTAACAGTCTGAGAGGACACAGCGTGCTGACCGTTATTGTTGGAGAATGATAAGCTATGAAGAAAAACAAAATTACAATTGAACTGTACAGCCTGCTGAAGGATATCGTCAAAAACATCTGGGTTGTTATTCTTTGTGCGCTCATCGGTGCAATGGGATTTTTCCTTGTCACCCACGCATCATACAAGCCGATGTATACTTCAACAGCAACTCTTACCGTCCTCAACAGCGGTGCCGTTACTGCTTCATACTCGACATACACAATTTCAAGTGAAAAAGCCAACGTTCTTGTTAATATCTTTACCGAACCGACCATCAAAGAATATGCTGCCGCTTATCTTGAACTTGACAGTTTTGACGGCACAATTTCCGCAAAGGTTCTTGACCAGACAAATTTCATCGAACTGAAAGTTACATCCGATCACCCGGAAAAAGCATATAAGCTTCTCAATGCGGTATTGAAATCTCATCATAAGGTTTCCAACAAAATCTTTAAAAACGCAGGGGTTACCGTTATCAGCATGCCGACAGTTCCGAGCGGTCCGTCAAACCATATTTCAACATCAAACCGCAACATAGTAATTATGGCCTGCGCAACATTAGCTCTTGCTTTTGTTATTGCTATGTCGCTTATGAGAAATACGATAAAAAAAGAAAGCGACTTTGATGAAAAGATAGAATCAAAGCTTCTCGGAACAATTGCTCACGAAGACAAGAGGATGACCCTTCAGGATATGAAGCAGAAAAAGAAAAAAGGTCTGCTTATCCACAGTAACGCATACATAAGTCTGCGATTCACTGAAAACTTCCATAAAATTGCCGCAAAACTCGAACACCGAAAGAACCGTTCCGATGAAAGAGTTTTCGCCATAACGAGTGTTGCGGAAAACGAAGGTAAATCAACCTGTGCTGCAAACATTGCAGTTTCACTCGCTGACAGAGGAAACAAGGTTATACTTCTGGACCTTGACTTCAAGAAACCTGCCGTATACAAAATATTCAGCGAAGAGGCAATTGAAAACGGCGAAGTTTCCGACTTGCTTAACAAAAAGATTTCCTTTGAAGATTTCGCTTTCAGACCGTTCAAAAAGACTTCACTTTCTCTTGCAGTTAACACAAAGACAGATCCCGAATACCGTAATTTAATTGAAGACGGAAGCATTCATGAACTGATAGAAAAGCTTAAAGCGGGGTACGACTTCATTATTATCGATACCGCACCTCTTTCCCTTGATTCTACCGTTACGGATATTATCAATATGGTTGATAAGACAATTCTGATTGTAAGAACAGATACGGTTCACGTAAATGTTCTTAATGATGCAATTTCAACAATCAGTAAAATCAGTTCAAACCTTGCAGGTTGTATTCTCAACGATGTTCATATGAACGTCTTGCCTTTCAGCATCACGGGTAACGACGAAAGCAACCGTTACGGCGGATACCGCTACGGTAGACATTCGCATTACGGTCACTACGGAAAATATCCAGCACCGAAGTATGATATTGAGCCTATCTCCGAAGAAAACGAAGGCACGGTTCAGAGCTTTCCGGAAAACACAGATGCTGCGGACGAAGATGACATTGAAGAAACAACAGAACAGTAAGAGACCAAATAAATATATTGAAAGAAAGATTTGAAATGAATCAGACCACACAAAACAAACAAAAAACCGAAAATATAAAAGATGTTTTTGTTACGGTTTATCTGAATGATATCATCAAGGCTCTGCAAAGATTCTGGTGGGTCTGCGTTGCCGCTATGGTATTGTTCGGCAGTTACAGTGCGTTGAACCGAAAACTCAACTATGTCCCCGAATATCAATCAAACGTAACACTTACGGTTAACACTCAGAATGCACTCGGTGCAATTGCCGGTGTTTCGGTTTACTCATTTTATTATGACTCAACCACAGCATCGTTGCTTTCCTCAACATTTCCTTATATCCTGAACTGTAATCTGCTCCAGGAGGCGGTTTGTGAAGATCTCGGTGTTCCGGCATTACCTGCAAGAGTCAGTGCCTCGGCTGTTCCCGGTACAAATATGTTCACTCTTACGGCAAAGGGCAGAGATCCTCAGACCACATACGACGTGCTTGTTTCTGCACTTGAAAACTATCCGTCGGTTGCAAAATATGTTGTCGGCCACATAACCTTTGAAATTCTCAAGCAGCCCGTTGTGGCAACTGAACCCTCAAACAAGGTCAATTATTTCAACGAAGCAGCCAAAGGTGCGATAGTCGGCTTGTTTTTCGGACTTCTGTTTATATTTATCTATATTATTCAAAGAAAAACAGTCAAGACAAAGACCGATATCAAAAATCAGCTTAACCTTGATTCACTTGCGGTTATTCCCCAGGTTACATTCAAGAAGAGAGCCATGCCGGGCGATAAATCGCTTCTTTTCACGAATCCTGATATCGGAAGCGGATTCCCCGAATCATTCCGTGTGCTGAGAAACATCTTCGTTTCTTCGCTTAACAAAAACGAAAAAATCATCATGGTAACAAGCTCGGTTCCCGGCGAAGGCAAAACAACAATCGCAACAAACCTTGCAATTGCTCTTGCTGACCACAGCAAAAAGATTCTTCTTGTTGACGGCGATATCCGACATCCGAGCATCGCTCCCCTTCTCGGAATCGACCTTGAAAGCATTGAATACGAAACCGTTACAGATCTTTACAAAATTGCTTATCTTGAAAAATACAAGCTTCATCTTCTTATTCCCACTCCCGCGGAAGAAGAACAGAGCGGATATTTCAGTTCAGGCAACATAAAGCAGATGTTTAAAAGCCTAAGAAATTCATATGATTATATCCTTGTTGATACGCCTCCCTGCGGACTTATTTCCGATGCATTATTCATTGCGCAGTATGCAGATGCCGCAATTTTCGTAACATATCAGGATGCAGTCAGAATTTCACGAGTTAAAAATACTCTTGACGGTCTTATGTCAACAGATATCCATATCCTCGGATGCGTTCTCAACGGAACGGTTCAAGGTTTCTCAGGCTACGGCTATTACGGCTACGGTTACGGTTACGGATATGGTTACGGCAAATACGGCTATGGCTACGGCAAATACGGCTACGGCGGCTATGGCTACGGTTACGGTGAAAAACACCATAAGCACAAGAAAAAGAAAAGCCACAGAAAATCAAAAGAAAAAGAAACAAAACAGTAAAAGGATTTGATTGATTTGAAATTCCCTTCCGGTAAAAGAAAATTTCATATTGAAACCTGGCACATAAAAGCTTTGTTCCTTATGGCTTATGATATTATGGCGATAAGCATCTCATATTTCTTCGCCTTATGGATAAGATTTGACGGTGTGTTTTCGGAAATCCCCGAAAAATATCTTGATCCCTATGTAAATTTTCTTCCCGTATATATTATAATCAGCCTTATTGTTTTCTATACAATGCGTATGTATCACAGCGTATGGGAATATGTGAGCATCAGAGAACTTATGAGAGCGGCAATAGGAAGCATTGCTGTTTCCGTTGTGCACATTATTCTTATCACTGTTTTCTTGCAAAGAATGCCCATATCATATTATCTTATCGGTTCGGGCTTGCAACTTCTCTTGCTCCTTGCCGCAAGATTCTCTTACAGAATATTCACTTCCGTTCCCCAGTTTTTCGGAACCGATACCGGAACTCATACTTATCACAAAGTTATGATAATCGGTGCAGGCGATGCAGGCAGAATGCTTCTTGAAAACATTCAGAAAACAAGAGCAAACAAAGACAAGGTTGTCTGCATAATTGACGACAACCCCGATAAACAGAACAGATACTTTGACGGCGTAAGAATCGTCGGAGGACGCGACGATATTCTTCACTCTGTTGAAAAATTCAATATCGACAGAATCTACATTGCAATGCCGAGTGCATCAAAAGAAAATATCAGAGATATCGTCAACATCTGTAAAGAAACAGGTTGCGAAACCAAGACACTTCCCGACTTCTATCAGTATGTCAACAGCGGAATTACTGCGGGCGCACTCAAGGATGTTTCAGTTGAAGATCTGCTCGGCAGAGATCCCATCAACACAGACATGAAAGAGGTTTATGACCTCATTAAAGGCAAGACTATTCTTGTTACAGGTGGCGGCGGTTCAATCGGAAGCGAACTTTGCCGTCAGGTTGCGGCTCATGAGCCTGAATGTCTTATCATATTTGACATTTACGAAAACAACGCTTATGCAATTCAGCAGGAACTCAAGGATAAATATCCAGAAATGAAACTTGAAGTTCTTATCGGTTCAGTCCGTGACTCAAGAAGACTTGACTATGTTTTCAAGAAATTCAAGCCCGATATTGTTTATCATGCAGCGGCTCACAAACACGTTCCTCTCATGGAGGACAGTCCCTGCGAAGCCATCAAAAACAATGTTGTCGGAACATACAAAACCGCCTATGCCGCAATGGTGAATAACTGCTCAAGATTCGTTCTTATCAGCACAGACAAGGCTGTTAATCCCACAAATATCATGGGTGCAAGCAAACGCCTTTGCGAAATGGTTGTTCAGTCATTCGACAGAAAAATCAGAGAGAACAAGCAGAATGAAATCCACAGAATGTTCACTCATTTTGAAGAAGAAGGCTCTGTTTCATATAACGGTGTGCCCGAAAATGTAAGAACAGAGTTTGTTGCCGTAAGATTCGGCAATGTTCTCGGCTCAAACGGCTCGGTTGTTCCTCTTTTCAAGCGTCAGATTGAAAAAGGCGGCCCCGTTACCGTTACCCATCCCGAAATCATCAGATATTTTATGACAATTCCCGAAGCTGTATCGCTCGTGCTTCTTGCAGGTGCAGATGCCAAAGGCGGAGAAATCTTTGTTCTTGATATGGGTTCACCCGTCAAAATTGATACTCTTGCACGAAACCTTATAAAACTTTCGGGTCTCAAGCCCGATGTTGACATCAGAATCGAGTATACGGGGCTCCGACCCGGCGAAAAGCTCTATGAAGAAAAGCTTATGGAAGAAGAAGGTTTGCAAACAACAGCAAACAAACTCATTCACATCGGCTCCCCTATCAAATTTGATACGGATTTATTCCAGAAACAGCTCGGTGAGCTCATGCTCGCCGCTTATGAAAACGTCGAAACAATAACCGAAAAGGTAAGGGAAATGGTTCCCACCTATAAAGAAAGAGGTTAAACCATGGTAAACATACCTTTCAGCCCTCCCGATATAACAGAGGCAGAAATAAGCGAGGTTTGTGAAGCGCTCCGTTCAGGCTGGATAACAACAGGTCCGAGAACAAAGGAATTCGAACGCAGACTTGCAGAATACTGCGGTACGGCAAAGGTTGCCTGTCTCAATTCGGCAACTGCCGCACTTGAACTGAATCTGCGTGTACTCGGCATCGGCGAAGGCGATGAGGTTATTGTTCCCGCATATACATACACCGCTTCAGCTTCGGCGGCGATTCATGTCGGCACAAAGGTTATATTCATTGACAGCAAACCTGATTCGTTCGAGATGGATTATGACCTCATGGAAGCAGCTATAAATGAAAAAACGAAGGCAATTATTCCCGTTGACCTTGCAGGCATCATCTGCGATTACGACAGAATTTATGCCGCAGTCGAAAACAAAAAGCATCTTTTCAAGCCCTCAAATGATATTCAGAAAGCTATGGGCAGAGTTGCTGTTTGTGCTGACTGCGCACATGCACTCGGAGCTGTCAGAAACGGCAAAAACGCAGGACAGATTGCTGATTTCACTTCATTTTCATTCCATGCCGTAAAGAATCTCACCACCGCAGAGGGCGGTGCGGCAACATGGAAAAACATCGACGGAATCGACAATGAAGAACTCTATAAGCAATATATGCTCTACAGTCTTCACGGTCAGTCCAAGGATGCTCTTGCCAAAACAAAGGCAGGCGCATGGGAATATGACATTGTCGGACCGTGGTACAAATGCAACATGACGGACATCACCGCCGCTATCGGACTTAAGCAACTTGAGAGATATCCGTCACTCATGGAAAGAAGAAAAGAAATCATTAATAAATATAACGAAATGTGCGATTCTCTCGGAATTGCTTATCTCGGTCACTACGGTGAAAACCATTCTTCATCGGGACATCTTTACATAACAAGAATTCCCGATATCAGCGAAGAAACAAGAAACAATATCATAACTGAAATGGCTGAAAGAGGAATTGCCTGCAATGTTCACTATAAGCCTCTGCCGATGATGACGGCATATAAAAATCTCGGCTGGAATATTGCAGATTTCCCCAACGCTTATGACTTTTTCAAAAACGAAATCACCCTTCCCCTGCACACAAAACTTTCTGATGACGATGTAAAAATTGTCTGCGAAAACTTTTCAGAGGTTGTTAAAAAGTATATCTAAAATTATTTAAGGGAGAGAGAGCTATGATACTGCGAAAATGGGAAGACCTTCCCAAAGAAATGCAGATTCCTGAAGTCAGGGAATACTACGATATGCTCAGTAAAAAGAAGTTTCAGCTTGTATTGAAGCGTCTCTTTGATATTGTTGTGTCATTTTTACTCCTGACATTACTTTCCCCCTTGTTTCTCATTCTCGCAATCGCAATTAAGCTCGACTCAAAAGGTCCTGTTTTTTACCGTCAGACAAGAGTCACTCAATACGGTGAAGAATTCCGTATTTTCAAATTCCGTTCAATGGTAACGGATGCCGACAAGGGTTCACTCCTTACAGTCGGTGGTGATTCACGAATCACCAGAACAGGGAAATTTATCCGTAAATATAAATTAGACGAATTCAGCCAGCTTATCGACGTTTTAAGAGGTACAATGACATTCGTCGGCACAAGGCCTGAAGTTCCCAAGTATGTTGAAAA
>JAZORX010000288.1:0-24511 GCA_045656845.1 Acutalibacteraceae bacterium
GCAGTAAGTTTTCTCGGTAATTCTACCATTTTTCTGTGTTCTCTGTAATATTCTTCTTCCCATTTATCGAGTTTCTTTCCTTTTGCTCGTTTGGAGCGAATAGATACAATGGTTGAAAAGGTGCATTCACCTATTTCCATATATGCCGACAACAGAGACATCCAATGCAGATAATTAACAGAACGGATTTCAAAGCCGAGCACTCTGTTTATAGGGGCAACCAAAACGGAAAAATCGTGCTCCCAATCCATCAACTGCGGTTTTTGTTCTTGATTTTCTTCCTGTTCCTCTCCGCCATTGATTATACGGAACATTTCTTTTATGGCTGTTTCCAAATCGTCTATTACAGAAATATCCTCATAAAAGATAAATAAAGCGCACTTTAATTTTTCTTCATCGGTGAGGTCGTTGTCATTCAACGCGCAAATTGCATCAAGAACAACGCGATAATCACACTTATTGCGTATCGGGTGACTTTTGCCGTTTATCTCAACGGCAATCGGTAAATCCCATATCATTTTGCATACTTTGCGAGGTGCTTATCCATAGCCGACTTGTTATCTGCGCCATACTTCCTCAGCTCGACCATTAACCAATGAATAAAGTGCATTATATACAGTTCGCGCTTTTCGTTGCCATTTTCGTCCTCTACAATAACAGTATCAAATGGCTGACAATAGCGGAATGCTACATCGGAAATTTTAGCGTCGAATACAACATCAAGCTCATCCTTGACCGCCTTATTATATTCAGCCTCGATCTCATTCACCGCGTCGAGTCTGCTTTGGAGAGCGAACAATTCATCGGGCGACATTTCGAGCAGCTTTTCGGGGTTGTCAAGATTGATTTCCGGGATGCCTTTCTCAAATCTGCCCTTGTACTTTTCAAGGTCGATTTCCTTAACGCGCTTTTCAATAGATACCTCGAATCCCTTGATCCTCTCTTGAATACCTCTATCGTTCGGATTGAAATAAATTACCGCCTTATCTCCATTATCAAACTCAATCGGGAACGCCACTTTACCTGTGCTTAACTTCATATCATTTTACCTCTCTTCTGTATTGAATGCAAATATACCGCCCTACCATACAGGGCAAGGCGGTATTATTATATAAAATTTATTTATGCAGATGCTTTTGTGAAGGTGGGAACGCCCTCGGTAAACTTGACAGTTCCTCTTTCCTTCTTGTCGGAATAGTTCACGGTGATAGGCATATCAACGTAAGCAGAACCGCCGATGCTGCTAAACATAATAGTGCAATCGCTCTGCATATCTGCTTCGTAGCCTTCGGCTTCTGTGCCAAGATAGCCATAAACGGTCAGCATATCAAACTGCTGAAGCTGTTCGTAACTCTTATCAAGCCAAATCTCGTGGAGCTTGAGCGCGAGCTTGGAGCCTCCGCGAACGGTAAACGGCTCAAAAGATTGAGAAGGAGCCGCGCCCGTGATAGTGGTTTCGTGGTTTCCGAGAATGTCATCGGTTTCCTCGGTCTCAAAATTGGTTTCAATTGAGCTGTCCTCGATACCTACACCAAGAAGCTCCCACTCTTTTGCTTCCTTTGAGCCGACATTCACAAAATGTTTGAGAAGTCTTCTCGGTGCTTTTGTACCCGCCTTGACATTAAAATCAGTATTTATTGCCATTGTGTTTTATTTCCTTTCGTTAATATTGACCGCTCTGTAAAGCGTTGTTAAGTGTGCGCGTTAGTTTGTCAAGTTGACCCGCTTCCGCCGCTTTTACATCCCATTCGTAAGTAGAATATGGGTTGTTTTTTTTGAAGTTTGCGCCGCGCATATAATATACATACCCTGCAACAAACTTGCCATTAGATGACTTTTGTCCTTTATACCTTATCATCCACGGATATATTTCTGCGGTGTCTTGCAAGATACCCGTGTCACGAGGGGTATAGGGGTCAATTAGTCGCTTGAACTCCGAGCTGACGAGAAGCCCGAATCGATCATTCTGCACCTTTGCCAAAATCTTCGGCTTGTTGAGATCAATCCTCACATTCATAATACACCGTCTTTCTCTTTGCCTTATTTACATAGCGCAAACGAACGGTGATGAAATATCCGATAGTACCTTCTTGTGGATCAATGTATCGAATTTGAGGGACAAACGGGTTACACTCGATCGAAACAACTTTCTCGTCGATATCGGGAAAATTGTTTTTATCATTCTGCTCTTTTACCCAATCGCATATTTTTTTGACTTGCTCAAGCGTGAGAACATTCCCGTTCTGCGACGGCTTGTTATCATCATTCACATCGTACCAATCGTAGCAATTTATTTGAAAATCCTCATAAATTGAAAGATACGGAACAATATCGCAATTATAACCGCCATATTGATCTTTATACTCTTGATACTGAACAGCCGGGGACGCGCCCTGCGGCAGAATCACACGGACATATCTTTCCTCTGTTGCCGCTATACTCCACAAATCTTTGAGTTCGGGGCATTTCCGGAAATATTCAAATATTTTTGCGTATTTACCCATTTTTATCACCCAACGTTTGTAATTGTTACATTATCAACGCTCATTCCGTGAACGTTTGGCGATACAGAACGAACCACGATTCCGTTGTCTTTGTACTTGTCTTGCAAAGTCAAAAACTCGCGGCTTGTAGTGACCACATCGTCAACCTCTGACAGCACGATAAAATCACCCACTTGCACCGTGAAAAAGCCTTCCCTTATATCGACGGGTAGTTTCGCATATTCAAGCGGCGTTTTGTATCGGATATCTTTCGATATAACCGTGACCGCGTTGACTATGTTTTCAATCGTTCCATCTGCTTTGCTGACGATACCGCCCTGTATATTGCACTTATCAATAACAAATCGATCAAAGTGTCTTTCTTCTACCGCATTTCGTGCGATATCATTATATATCGTTACCTTTTGATCCCAAAGGTTTATCACGACATCGCCCCCTTGTATAAGAGACTAATGCCATTTTCAGTATAAACACCCGCCAACGGCTCAAATATCCTATCAAGATCAAACGCAAAATCCTCTGCGGTCTTCGCCGCGTAGCTTTCGCTTTCGCTAACTCCGCCCGCCGATTGGCTTCTGCTTGTAACAAAATGCTTTTCAATGGTATGAGTTGAAATATATTCCACCAAATCAGCGCACACAATTTTTACAATTCGGGGAATTTTTTCAAACTCTTTCAACCTTGATTGGCTTCTGACATCAATCATAACGCAAGCGCGGTCTATATTTCGGTTAAAGGCGGTCTCATCAAGCTCGCCGCCTATATTGAGGTATTCATCATAGGTTAGATATTGCATAAGTTAACCGCCTTCGTTTTTTAATATTTATGCGCCGAATGTAACGACTGCAATACCGTTAAGATATTCAGCAAACATAGTCGCGCCCATAATAGCATAGCACTCGGATACCGCGTGACTGTACTTTCCTTCGGTGTGGAATCCGATGAGGTTGGTAACACCGTCAACGGTATACTCAAGACCCGCCCTTGCAAAGTCGCTATCAGAAGCATCTACATAGTAGAGCGCGAGGTTTTCAACAGGAGTTGCGATAACCTTGCCTGCATCAAGCTCATTATCGGAAAGAAGGAAAATGGTATTGTAACCCATAAAATCCTTGATGTAGTTCATACCATACTGAGTCTGTACGGTAATGTTTGCATCGCCAAGATAGTCGTAGAAGTCCATAGTGTTGACAAAACCAACAACATCAGTCATATCAAGACGGAGCTTCTTGAACTCATTTGTAACAAGACCCTTTGCATTGGCAAGTGCCTGCTGGAATGTGGTCTTACTTCCTTCAAGAGTACCCGTCGCGAGAACTGCATAAAAGTTATCCATAACCGCGCCTTGAAGCTTGTTAAGAAAAGCATTATCGGTTCTCTGAACCGCGATATCATATCCGTACTTATCAATATCCTCGAGTGTGATACCCTTGGAATACTTCTTGAGCTTGAGTGTTGCTACCTCGCGCTCGTCGATAGTTGCAAGGCTATAAGGGATCTCATCGCCCTCTGCTACATCTCCGCTTTGAAGGTCGATAGTTACTTCTTTTACGGTGAGTTTGGTGCCGGGTTGCTTCTTGATAGGTCTTGCGATACCGATAATATCGAGCAGACCTTGCCAATTCATACCGAATCGGGTAACAAAATCAACCTCACGAGGGTTGATATCAAAATTGCTTGTAAGAGTAGTATTTGCCTTTACTGCCATTTTTAAAATCTCCTATTATCTGTTAATAAATAAATCGGGGTTGTTACGGATAGCGTCTTGTCTTTCCGTAGCATCTTTGATCTTCATAATTTCTTCACGAGAGCCATATATTTTTGCTCCCGTTTGTCTGCCTCCCGCCAATCTTACGGCGGTAACACCCGCAAAAGCGGCGGCATCATCTTTTGTGAGAGCGTGGAAAATTTCGGTATCGCCTTTTCCCTTGTATTCATCGCTGTCAAGCGCGTCGGAAAACTTCTTGAGATAATCCGATCTGACTGCATCGTGCGAAAATTTCTTATCGCCCACACACTCGGTGAATCGTCTTTCCACGTCTGCTTTTCGCTCCGCAAGAATACGATCTGCTTCAGCTTGCTTTGCCTTTGCTTCATTCTCTGCAACAATAGCCTCATATTTTGACTTCCACTCTTCGCCGCTCGCATTCGCGGTCTTGAGTGTTTCAAACTCGGCGTTGAGCTTTTCAAAATCTGATTTCTTTTCGTTCAACTCGGTTTCAAGTGCCGTCACTTTTGATTTTGCTTTCTCAACATCCGTGCCATTCAGATCCATTACGGCTTTAAGCTGTTCATCTGTCGCATCGGGGAAAATTGCCTTGATTTCATCACGCTTCATAGTTCTGTTTTACTCCTTTTCGTTACGCTTTTTTACGAGGTCGCGCCTCTTGACTTTGGTCGCATTTTACGTTTGCCCAAAACAAAATAGGGAATAGATTTCTCTACTCCCTATTATATCATATTTCTTTTTATTTGTCAATAGTCCTATTTTCTCGGCACGCTCATTCGCTTTTTATCAGCTGATATGCCCGTCACGCTGACGATTTCATCATATTTCGAGCGACATTTTTTAATATACGCTTTTAACGCTTTGATTTCGTCTTGACTATTGCCAAACGCTTTGAGCGCGTTTATTTGGTTTTTCGATTTGCGAATTTCCGTCTCAAGGTTTCTCATCACTTGTGACCAACCGTAGCCGTCCTTTTCGATATCACCGATTTTGTATATCTTGCGATCTTGTTTCTCAAACCGCTTCAATTCCTCTGCGGTATATCTCGGCACACTTACACCGAGAATTATATCCGTTTCGTAGTGTCGGCAGCCGTAATCTTCATAAAGTCGAGCATAAACGCCCTCTTTTTCGGCTGACGGATAAAACACGCCATTGACGGTCTTTCCCTCTGCTCCCTTTGCGTACTGTTCGCCTTGCATATATCGGTGGCTTGGTCTTGAGTTGGTGTGATAGTCGATTTCAATGCCATCTGACCCGATTTCACGCCCTACAAGATTATTATATTCCTTGTGCGACTGTTTGATGCCCCACAGCATATTTTGCCTCACAACGGTATCTAATCGCCTTGTAATGCCGTTTCCATAATCAACACGAACACCACCGCCGGAAAGATTTTTGATCGCGGTTCGCATTGATGAGTAAAAGTCTCCATTGCCCTCGGTCACGGTCTTAACAGCATCGCCAAAAGCCTTATATATCGCATCTTGAAAATGCAATGGTTTCGCGGGATCCTTCCAATACACCGATAATGCTTTAGTTTGCGTTAAATTGACAATATCCTCCGCATTTTGTTTTGAATATTGTTTAACAATAGCTTGCAATTTATCGTTTTCAGCGGCTTTTATGAATTTTTCCCCGCGATAATTATACATATACTGCGAATTATTGTGCCAATCATCAAGCTCGTTCGAATAAGCCTTTTTTAAAGATCGAATATTCAATGCCGTTGCAATAGCAAGAGCTGCCACAATTGGCTCCCACTCTTTTTTGGCTTCTTCATCTACATCAAGTGCCGCCGCCTCCGATTTGCTCATTTTACCAATCTTGCCGATCTTTCGCGCTATTCGTTCAATGCTTTTGTGCTCCCACTCGGTCAAATTATTTGCGAGGTAATCTGCATTGTCATCAAGTTTGGATATAATATCAAATTTTGCACCATCAGCCACTTAATCACCGCCCTGCAATTTATTTGTTACTGACCCTTTAATATACGTTGCAGAGCGGCGTCGGTGTCAAGCTGTTGTGTTGCATCTATACGCGCCAACTTCTCTGCGATCTCGTCCTCAGTCATATTCGGGAAAAGCCATCTCAACTCGTCTGACTTCTCCGCAATGCCGCGATCCACCGCGCTTGACAATCTTTGATACTGCTCTGCTTCATCAGCAAACGCATCAAAAAAGTCATAGCGCACCGAATACAAGTCATCCGCTACATTCAGAAACACCGCGTCAGCTTCAAGAGTGCTTTCTACTCCATTTTTAATAGCTGCGTGTATTTTATCTATAAGCGCGATAGTTGAAGCGTTGGCGCGCCTAATCTCCGTCGCTGTAGTTGCTCCTGTCTCAAGGGGAGTCAAGAACCCTCTATCTGTTCCGACTTGCTGCTCATACTGCTTCATATCATCAACAAGCTTTGATTGATATTCACTGTATCGAATAGCAGGCGAAAAAATATCAATGCTTGCCCCGTTGGAGCCGCCGCGCGTATCAATCGGGAAAACGTTCTCGGGAATAGTCCAATATCCTTCCGGGACATCTACACCCTTACTGAAATCTTTTGTCTTTTCCTTGCCTTTTCGCAGAATAAGAGGATCCGCAAATATCTTACTTTCAGCGTTTGCAAATTCCTTTTCGATCATAGCCAAATCGGAAAAAATCTTTTGTTCAATCTCCTCACATCCGAAATTCAGAGGAACACCATAAACCGCCGATGTTCCACGGCTTGAAGTCGGAGACTTAAATCTTCCCACGCCAATATTTTCCGCACCTTGTAATTGATAAACAGCTTCAAGATCTGCCCATTGCTCTAACGCGACCCTTTCGTTTCTTTCGTTTGTCGTGTAGGTTTCAATTATCAGCGCACCATCTTGCAACGTATGCCTTCGGTTAAGGTAATAAACTTTATTATCATTCGTCACAAACTCGTCGATAATACCGATCAGATCGGTTATCTTCTCGCCGTCCATATTGAGAATGCGCACCCGGTCTTGCGTGACATATCGGTGATATAGTTCCCCTGCGCTGTCGTGAGAAGGAAACACCCAATAATCGCCGTCACCAAGCATATTTTCCACAATGTCAAAACGCTTTGCTTCGAGGTCTTTACAAAGCTCCTTGAGGCGGTCAGTCTGTTTGCTGTCGCTTTCTAAATCGTAGGTACTTTCTATACACGCAAGATTATTCAGCTTTGAAATGAAAATCGCAAGAAAATTTATGTGTTTCGTATCGCGAAAAACTTGAGTTAAATCCTTTGGCACTTCCTTGAACGCCTTATTATACGCAGTACGAATCGCAGACCAAAAAGCCTGCCAAAATGTCTTGATTTTTGTAAACAATTATATGCCCCCTTATACATCAATATAATTCCAATATCCGCTTTCAGAATATATGTTACTATCCCACGTGTCTATTTGATACGTCCCATCATCGAGATAAACCGCTTCGGCGCACTTCGGATCAAATACCAATTCGCTCAATTCCTTAATCAGATCATCGCACTCATCCTCGACAAACTTCACCCTTTTAGTCTTCAATAGTTTCGAGTAAAGAAAAACACGGTCTTGAAGCGGCGGTTTATAGCACTTCGCGGCTCGGTATTTGGTATTATCGTTTATAGTATTTATAATAACATCTATATGGTCGCAATTTATTATCTCTATTCGGACGTCATATTTATCCTCTACATAGTCGCAGAACTCTGTTACAAAGTCCTCGACATCATCCATTGACATTTTATCAGCTTGCCGCTTTTCGGCTTTTAGCTTGTATTGTACGCCGTCATAGCCTTGCCCCGTGCAAGTCATGGCATAGGCTGATCCGTTACCGCCGATATCAAATCCGACTTCTATCGCTCTGTACCGCTTCGGTAATTCGTCCGGCGCGATAATATGAGCTGTCGGATCACTCGCAAAATTCGGGAAAATAATGCCCTGCGCAGTCTTTCTCCGCCCGAGGATATCGCGCTCATACCATACCGTTCCTTTTTGGTATGTTTTAAGTGTTTGCCGGAGCTTGTCATCACTTATCGAAAGATTATCCGCTATCGTGAAATGACCGTAATTATATCCGTAATTCGGATCTCGCCTCTGCTTCTCTTCGTGAAAGTCTAATACATCGGTATAATACCAATGACTTTCTGCTTTCGGGTTGAGATCGTGAAAGATCTTTCGATCGGCACTTGACAAAGTACGGTCAAAAACCTCTTGAATGAAATTAGGGTGGCACTCATTCGCCTCGGTAATATACGCCATTCCGTAAGTATTACCCTTTATATACTTCTCGTCACCGTCTTTTGCTCCACCCGATATGAGTAGGATCTTTTCTCCCATTCGCGTTTGCACGAATAAAGCCGATCGGTCATTATACTTTCCTTGCCTACACTTTCCGTCAAAGAAATTCGTCAATCCGAATCCGTCGCAATCAACAATATTTAGCTTTGCCGTTGTCTGCGATACTCCGCCGATCAAATGAAGCTTGTTCGGATGGTTTTGCAAGGCTATACAAAACGCTAACACCTGAAGCACATTCTTGCCGCCTCTTTTGCCGCCCTCTGCGACATTATACCAGGAGCGCATCGAACGGCGCAAATAGTCTACTTGGTTTTGTGTAAATGGTGCCGGTGAGTTAATCATCTTCATCACCCTCAAAATCGGCTATGTTTCTATTCGGCGCAGGGTTGTTTATAAGGTCAGCAAGAGTCATTAAACCGTCATTAAAGCGGTTTTGGTCTGTGGGCGCATCTTTCTCCCCTGCCAACTCTAAAAGCCTGTCAAAAGCATTGTGAGAGCCCTCTGCACTTGCCTTAATCATTCCAAGTAAAGTATAGGCTTTAAGGTCTGTTCCCTCAATGCCGTATTTTGCCATTTCTTCAAGCATTTTCGGATCAGTGATTTGTGCCGAAAGCATAGCCTTTGCCATTTCTCGATAGGTCTTTTGCTCTCGTCTAACCTCACCCGATTTAATTCCACCTTGACGAGCGATTTCTCTTTGCTCGCTCTCTGTTCGTTGGTTAAACGGTATAAGGTTTTTATCGTTCACCTTATCACCCCATTATGCACAAAAGAGCCGACACAATCGGCTGTGTTTGGTTAGCATATTGTATCAGCTCCTTGTATAGTTATTTTGTGGATAGACAAGGATTTGCACCTTGTATGTTGCTCTCTGTGTTGTTTCCTGCTGCCGACATTTGCAATACAATAAAATGTTGCACAGACCATCGTTTAGCATTGAGCGTACATCGGTTATCAGCGTGCGTCTACCTATTCCGCCACTATCCATATAATTCGCGCCGATGGTCTAATTTTCACCCATCGGCACTTCTCGTCTGTTCCGAGCCGCCAAATTTTCAAGAAAGGAGGAAAATGAAAAAATGTCAAGCGGCTATCCCATTCCGCTTTGGCAAGGGTGAATAGATTTGAACTATTGAAATGCGGGAGTCAAAGTCCCGTGCCTTACCGCTTGGCTACACCCTCATATCAAGCACAATTAAGTGCTTGAATATATTATATCATTTTTCCTTTTGATTGTCAAGTGCGGTAGATTTTGAGCACGGGAACATTTCGTGACACACTCCGCCGTGATATTCACACATCGGGACAAGTAGCCCCTTAAATTCCGGGAACGCCACTTCAACAAGCGCACACATAGCCTTGACAATCTTTCGCGTTTCGGGTGATGCTTGCTTGCACAAGCGTTTGTTTGCAATCGTCATCAATTCCTCTGCATTAATATCCCAAATCATACAGACGGGAGCATCTTGCGGAGCCTTGGTGCGGTCATAATCGCTCTGTCGATCGTTGCGCTGTGATTTTACATACGGCTGAGCGTGAACGTGGCGCACAAGGTGAACGCTAACCCACGAGGGAAGCTCAAGATAAAAGGCAAAGTTAAGACGGCGTATTGGCGAATGTCGCGCCTCAAGGATGCTATGCTTCCATTCCTCGGTCGGCGATGTTTTTGCATCCTTGCCAACCGTGACCAACGCCCTACGCTTTACCGCAAGCCAATCGGCTTCACTTGGTTTTTCAATAAGTTTGACAATCATATCGAATAATCTTCTCCTGTTATATTTTTATATCCATCAGCCAAAATTTTCCATTCTTCGTCAGTTATGCGGGACTTACCTACACCGAATACGTGTTTTTCGTAAAGGTTAGCCATACAAACACGGAGATATTCATCATTGTGCCAACCCTTAAAAAGTCCCGATTCCGCGGATCTTGTGCCATCATCGAATGCTTTGAACTCCGCCCATTGTTTTGGAACTATATTGCCATATCTCTTGCGATACAATGCTTCGTAGTAAACAAAGTACCGTATAAGATCATTTTTCGGGTACTCCATAACCTTGTTAATGAGTAAATGATTAGTTGTTCCTTTATCTCTCCAATCGCGCATAATTACAACAAGCTCACGGAGCTGACCCCGAAACTGCATATCCGGCAGATAAGGCAAAAGAGCATAGTGCCAAATTCTCATTATTCATTTCCTCCATTCAAATCCCTATAACTTTTTTTCATAGCGGCTTGAAAGAAATCATCCGAGTCAAAGCTCTTGAGACCGTTGTCATCCGCTCCCGCCGCCTTTGTTTCCTTTTGCGCATCTTTCTCCGCCCACTCGATAATTGTGTCATAGTGTGACGCATAACTCTTCCCCGTGTCCGCCATATACTTCGACAATCTTTCGATCTTGTCTTGGTAATCTTGCGGGTATCGGTTTATCAACAGCGCAAGCTCATCTTCGGAAAGAATCACGTTTTTGTATTTTCCGTGTGCGGGCGCGCTCTCACACTCTATTTTATCTATTCTATTTTCTTTTTTCTCTTTTATTTTATCTCTTTTATTTTGTTGAGCGCACGCTTGAGCATCGGCTTGACCTTCGCTTAAGCATTCGCTTACCGTGCGGTTAACCGTACGCTTAACCTTCGGTTGATTTTCTTCAACCGCACGCTTGGCGCGCGCTTGAGCAGACGCTTGACCGCCCGCTTTACCGATTTCAGCCATACGCTTGCCGACAGCTTCAAAACCTTCAAGCTCTGTTAAAACGCGCTTGGAATAAATATACAAATCATCCTCAAAGAACAAATCAAAATTGCATATCACGGTGGAGAGTTTGTCAATATCCATGTGCAAAGACCAAGCGATTCCATTGAGATTCTTCTTAGAAGCCTTGCCGCCTCTGCTATAAAGATATTCTATAAATCTCCAATAATAGCCGAGAAGCTCATAGCCTCCGCTTGCAAGCAGATCGCAAATCTTATCGTCTTCGCTTGCATTTATGTCGTGCTTAAAATAATCCATTATTTTCTCCCTTTGATAAAATAAGCACTCAACTTTGTGAATGGCAGTTCACGCAGCAGAGTGCTTATTTTGTCTTTTGTCGATGATATTATTCGGAACAATGACGCTCTGCCAAACATCATCGACCACCATTATTATAACATATTTTGACCTAAAAGTCAAGGATTTTGGCTAATTTTGTCTAATTAATTGGACAATTATTCGTTGTTGTTTTTAAGGCTTGGCATTTTCATTCCTCATTTCTTTTATTAAGTATTTCAACAATGCGCTGCGCCGTGCATCTTTTATCACAAAAAAGAAACTCAACGCCGTATGCAATATGGACGCGGTAAATCTCGTTCATAAGGTCTCTGCCATTCACTCCGCTATATTTATCCGACCACAGAGCAACATCTTGAATAGACTTGATTTTACCGCCGTGTTCGCAGAGGATATATAGCTTTATACCCTGATCTTTAGCTCTGCGGACTTCCTTCCAAAATCGGCTATGGTCGGCTTTGTTGGTGAGATTTCGGGATAGTTCAGACAAGTTCTGTTTACGATCCACGCTAATTTTCGGGTTGTCGGGTATTATAAAATCTCCAACATCTAACTTTTTGACCTCATATTCGATAGCGTTTTTGTCGAACCACGCTTTGATATGTTCGCATTTCTTTTCGCGGCTGTCAATTATGATTTTCACAACTTCACCCCTCATAATCTTCAAACCGCTTGCAAGATCTGAATATAAATTTATTGTTACACCATCTCTGAAGCTTCTTTATCTCCTTGGGCGCACGGGGCTTATCATATATCATCACATAAGGATCATAATTCATATCACGCAGAGTATAAATCCGATAAAGATTCTCCTCCATGGTGCTCCCGAAATTCGTCAAGCAGTAAACCGTTCCCAAATGACCGTGAGGCTTATGCTTTGCAAGTGCGCTGTAACGCTCAAAATAAGGCTTCAAATCGTCCTCGGCGTTATCCCAAGCGAAGTGTAACTCCTTGACCTTAATTTGGTTTATGAGCTCAATATTTCGCTTGTTGGTAAGCCTTATATCAAGTCCTTGATTGATATCCACCCAAGCCTTGCTGTCAATCAGCTGCTGAAGCAGATCGGGATGCTCACGGCAAGCGAGGATATTAGGATCAAGCAGCACGATATTTTTTTGCCCTCTCCAAAACTCCGAGAGATCGGCGACCTTTATTGATCGCCGTCCCTCCTTGCTTGCAACAATGCAGAAATTGCACCCTCTCGGACAACCTCTTGTAAGGAATCCGAAAGCTGTGTCCTTTGTCAGCTCGGGATAGATGCTATAATCGGGATATATATGCTCGATCTCGTCGGGGAGTTTGTTGTCGAGTCCATATCCGGTGCCGCCCTTGATGATCTTGTCCGCTTGAGGATACCAATCAATGTCGGGTGAATATGTATCATCGAACACCTTGCTTTGATACACGATGTCGTAATAGCTCATAGGAAAGCACCACTCTACATCATCACCTTGTTTTTTGTGCCACGCGGAGATCTTCATCAAGGCAAGATTCGGGAAATTATGCCCATCTACATCAATTAAGCCTATTCTCATTACCGTCTCCTAATATTTCATTTATCTGCCTATCAAGATTATCAATTATGCCTTGACAATCTCCGAAAGCTGCGTGAGCTTTCCAAGATTTGTAGCATTCATCAAATTTCTTTCGGTCGAGCTTGCCTTCTGCTACAAGTCGAGCCATCTTTTTGTATTTGCGATATGCATTTCTTTTGTTTTCATTTCTTATCTTGCAGACAATTTTGCCGTCTTTTACATAAGTATGGAAACCGAGAAATTTTATACCTTGCTTGAATGGCATTATTTGAGTCTTGCCATTAAGTGACAATTTTAGATTTTTGATGATCGCGTTTATTTCATCAAGGCAATGTTTTAAGTATTGCTTATCGTGATGAAACAAATACAAATCATCCATATATCTACCGTAATATTCGATTTGTAACGTATTTTTGATATAATGGTCTAAATCGTTGAGATATAAAAGCGCAAACACTTGGCTTGTTTGATTACCCAATGGTAATCCGATGCCGTCGGTGCTATCAATTATCAAATCGCAAAGCCACAAAAGATCTTCATCATCAAACTGTTTACGGATAATCTGCTTCATAACGGAATGATCTATAGTATAAAAGAACTTCGTAATATCGGCTTTCAAAATATATCCGTCACAGCCGTGAGCGTTATAAAAACGAATCATATCGTCTTTGAGGGAGTTTAGTCCGAATAGCGTGCCTTTGCCTTTTTGACCGGCAAAGTTGTTCCGGATGAATACGCTCGATAACTTGGGAAGCAAAACGTTATCACAAAGACTATGTTGAACAACTTTATCTTTGAACGCCGCCGCTTCTACAAGCCGCTGTTTTGGCTCATAAACATAAAATTGATTATATCTTGATACAGCGTATTCCTTTAACTCAAGCTGTTGTTTGAGTCTATGTATGCCGTCCAATGCTTGGATCTCAAACCTTGCAGAAGTATTTTTATATCCTTTTCCCAATTTGGCTTTACGATAAGCATTATAAAGATTATTAAAATCTGTTACTTTTTCAAAATCTGTCATTTATAAATTTTAAAATAGAGAACAAAAGAAAGGTGATACGCTCTTTTGTGAGGAGCGTGCTGATTTCAGTATAAAACTTACTCTTTCTGACTTTCTCCCAGAACGGACGAACCCCGTTGTCGTTGTTGCAGTTGTAGTTGTTCAATGTACCATTGTTGTCGACGCAACGGACGGAAAAGAAAATATACAGCGTATCACCTATGCCGATTATCTTTCTTTATCCTTTGTTCTCCACGCGATTGTCATAAATTTTATATCGGAAACAAGTTTCGACCAATACTCGGCACTGTTTGATTCTATAATGTTTAATTGCAGACACATCTCGATGTAAAATAACAATTCATCACAATTCAAAATAGCTTTTGTTTGCAATTCGCTCCTCAAGCGAATACTCGACAAATGCGTTCGATTAGCTTCAAGTAAAAATTCATAAATGTTCATAGATTTATTTTGCATTCTATCACATAAAGTGAATCTATACTTTTTAGGAAATTTGTTGCAATTTGAAGTCAGCTTTATTGTGTGTACAGCCATTTCTTTCGCTTTAATGACCACTTTCAATTCATTATTTTCTTGTTTCATTAATATACCCTGTAAGATTAAAAGATTGAAGGTTTAAAGATCAAAAACGGACGAACCCCGATGCCGCGGTTGCAGCCGTAGCTGAGCAATGTACCACGGTCGACGACGCAACGGACGGAAAAGAAAACATTACGATGCGATGTTGACCACGGTGTAGAAAGCCACCACCAATCTTCAACGGAGTATTTTTCTATGATACGATTATACTTGCGATACATATCAGCCGTAAGCAATCCGACTTTATCTGTTACTTTGCCGTAATCGTCAAGACCATCATCGGAAGTTAAATCAATCTCGCACTCTACAATATTTTCATCCCCAATAGCGTCAACGATCTTTTTCAGATATTCCGTGTTGAGCTTTTTACGAATGCTGCTGTTTGCATAATTGTTTGAATTATCGTCAAACTTTGTGTTTTTGTATGCAAAATCTCTTGAAAGACAAAGCACACCGTTTTCGAGAATATCAAGAATAATAAATTCTTCTCCTGCAATAATTTTTGTTTCTCCAATTTTTATATTGTTATTCATAACATTTATTCCTTTCGTTATTTAGATACAAAGATATTAGATTTTAAGATACAAAACGGACGAACCCCGAAGTCGCCGTAGCAGAAGCAGCTGCGCAAAGCACCATCGTAGTCGACGCAACGGACGGAAACTGAATATCCGTTACTTTTTGTACTATAGGGTGTTGCCAACCACCACCATTTGCTAATTCTGTGTTTGTCAAGAATCATTACATACTTTCGATAATCTTCACAAGTTAAAAGACTTATATTATCTGTGCAGAATGAATAGTCTTTTCTACCGTCATCGGATGTCAAGTCTACGGTATGTTCCTCTATATTGTTTTTTCCAACAATCGAGGAAAGCTGATTATAAAAATCGGTGTTGAGCTGTTTTCTTATACTGCTTTCTTTGTAATCGTTTGATGAGTCATCAAAAGCGCAAGTTTTCCAAAAATCTTTGAGAATAACTGCGGTTGCATCAGCCCAATGCTCCAAGACTATGAATTCGAGATTTCCGACTTTGAAAGTCTCTCCTGCGGGAATGTCTTTTAACTGTAAAGTGTTAATATTGAAACTGTTTTTGATTTCTTCAACTTGAGATTCTGTGAGTTTGATTTTTTGACCATTAAGTACGATATAGTTTTCCATATTTTTTCTCCTTTTTGATTTAGAACGGAATATCATCATCATTAATTGTTTCGGTAATATCGGACGATGCGGTTTCATTATTTGTCGAATTGATTTTGCTTTCCTTGTTTCCGCAAAAGTCGAAGCCGTCAGCAATAAGCTCCCACGATAGGCGTTTGTTGCCTTGATCGTCTTCCCATCTACGAGATTGCATTTCACCCGACAGCACGATTTCTTGGCCTTTGGGAAAGAATTTAGATATTGTATCAGCCAACCCCCGCCAAGCCACACAGTTAAAGAAATCCGTCTGTTTATCTTCTCCGCGAGTATATGATCTGTCAACCGCTACCGTGAAATTGCAGACCGAAACGCCGCTCGGCGTCTGTTTCAATTCGGGGTTGGCGGTCAATCTGCCGTGAATTGTTATATGATTAAGCATTTTCTCCCTCCATCTTCAATTTTTCTACACACGCGCAAATGAATTGTGAATTTGTATATTTCCCCGAATCGCAAGATATAGGCAAAATAAGTTCGTCAACCAAATCGGGAGCGGTATTACAAACCTTTTCAACAGCATTCCGAATGCAACGCTCTGCTCTATCTACCGTAGTATTATTATTACTTGCGACATAAGGATATAATCTTTTTGTGATTTGTCTTGCGTATGATTTATCTTGATAACATATATCAATAGCATCCACAAGGTAATCATATCCGTGTAACGACGGATCAACGCCTAATTTAAGCAAAAGTCTTTTGATTTTGTTTTTCATCGTTATTCCTCCGTCAGTGCGGCGGTCAGATCAGAAACAACCTTTTCCGCTTCAAACCATTCCGCAATCTTGCTTTCGCCTTGCTTGATCGCGTTGTAAATGCCGATATACTCGACAAAATCATCGGCATTCATTGTATCAATTTTCTTTTTGAGGCGCGACTCAATCTGCTCCTGAGTAACGCCGAGCTTTGCAAACTGCACGACCATTTTCTTAACTCGATCAACGAGCGGGAGATCGTTCTTTCCGGCAAGCGTCTTTTTGCACTCGGCAATAGCATCCTCGACAAACCACGAGGGGAGTATTGCAAGAATGCGAGAACGCAGACGTCGAGTAGCCATATTCGCATTATTTTCGTAAATATCGCGCTGACTTGTTAGTGTTACCATCTTTTTGCCTTGTTCGCGCTGATGGGGATTGGTGAAATTTTGAACGGATTGTGCATTTGTTTCGAGATCCCAAGCATAAGCCTGCATCTCGCTTTTGCCTTCATCTTGTGACAATTCCTTGATTCCGTAGTCGATATTACCCCAACAACGTGCGAGCTCTTCGGCAAAACGAATTGTCGGACCCTCTACCGTCTGCCCGCCACGAGGGAACGAATAAAATGCCTTTTCAGCCATTGACGGTCTTTGACACGCTTCCATAGCCTTTGCATAAGCCTGTACCTCATCACGAGGGAAACGCTTTGCAATAACGAGCTTCCCCTGTGCTTCTGCTATTGCTCGGCTTGCTTCAATAGCAACTGTTCCTTGATTGATGTTGTCTAACCGTGCCATTACGCCATTATTCATATTCGGCATATTCGGCATCTGCTGTTCCTGTACGATAATTTCATTATTTTCCATTTATAAGTTCTCCTTTTGACTTCAATTCATAATTGCCGTCATTTTCGCTACCATTACAATATGCGTGCTTTTCAAAAAAATCATTTAATTGTTCCACAAAATCATTACAATCGGGTACAAACCAACCTAAATTATTTGATTTTGCAATACGGAATTTTTCGCCGCATTCTTTACATCGCAGAAAAAAGTGATTGTTTGCCATCATTCCACCTCTTTCGCTAAATACGCAGGAAGTGCTAAGTTGTTGATTTGATTGTACCGACCGAGATATCCATACCAATTGTCCGTTGTTTTGCAATCGTGATAAATTCCCAAATACTCACGGAAAAGGTCATAACCTCTGCGAATGAGCAATTTATCGGCTTGCAAGATATTCACGGCATACGGTGGCTTCTTTTCGATTACGATAAACACAAACAGCGGATCCTTGCCCATATTTGCTTTCACTCCGTCGATATACATAGCAGATTGAAAGTCATAGCCGTACTTAATCGCGGCTTTCATAAATGATTCCGTCTCGGCGCAGTCAGCGGACTTCAGATCGACAATAATAAGATTATTACCGATCTCGGTCAATACGTCCGTCCTGCACTTGCATTCCTCTCCCGTCATTTCGTCCACCCAAAAGAACGCTTTTTCTTTTTCACCCTTGAATAGCTTCTTGACAAATTCGTTTCGATGCAACACTTCACACATCGCTGTCGCTTGCTCTACCATATCGACAGATACTACGGTTTTGCTTTGTGCTTGTGCTTCAAATTCTGCAAACGCCTCTTTACCTGCTTTCGTTCGGCGGTCTACGTTCGGCGCGACGATGAACTCATCCCAAACTGTTTCCGGCTGTAAAGCCATAGCGTGAAATAGCTGACCAAAAATCAATGCAGGTGTCGGTTCTTCGGGGTTTTCTCGGTAGTACTTGAATTTTTCGGGACTTTCCGAAATTTTGAAAAGTTCCGATCTACTTATCGCGGGATGTTCTCGGTATTCTCTTTCGGTCATTGTTTATCCCCTTTCGCTCAAGTAGTCAACGATAATCATTCGCGCCATTGCTGACATAGTGAGACCGCGCTTGTTCGCGGCATCTTCAAGCTTATTTTTTGTATCTGTTGGAAGCCTAAATGCAAAGCGTTCGTCTCTCACTCTGCTTCTGTCTTTCTTTGCGTGATTCACAATTTATCCCTCCCTTCTGCAAGCCCTTCGCCGATGAAGTCGATATCATCATCAATGAACGCGCTACAATCAACGCCCGACATATTTCGGCGAATGTGGTCATAAAGTATTTGGTTTATATCAGCAGCATCGAGCAGAGAAGCGATTAGCGCGTTAATTTCTACCGTCGCCGTCTCTCCGATCGCGATATTATAAATTGATACAAAGTCCTTGCGCTTATCGTCAATACACGCGCGGCACACACCGCCGATCAGCTCCTCGGACAAATGCTCCTCACCGCACCGAGCGCACACGCGCATTTCTTTGAACGTGCCGCCACATCGAGGGCAACGGTTAATATTTTCGTAGGCGTAATCACCGCCGACAAATCCACGGAACTCGCTGCCCGCGGCAGGGATATCAAACGTTTTTGCGCATTTTAAGCACTTATACATTTTCTTTCTCTCTTTCTTTATTGAGGGCGGTTTTGCCGCCCTTCGGTTTTGCAACCGACATTTATTTCGGTTGCAAAAACTTTTCTTTTTCTTCTCCTAAAAGTTGAATAATAACATTATGTATTGATGTTTCAAAAACGTCTCCGTTTGCAGCATATATTCTAACCGCATTCCCATCGTTTGCGAGTTCTGTTTTTGTTGCCACCATACTATATGCAGGGTTTGTCCTTCCACCAACCCATATTTCGACATATACCATAATCAAACCTCGTCCTTCAATCCAAATTTCAAGAGCCATTTGCTCAAAAATAATAAATCATCGCTTGCTTTTTTTGCTTCTTCTTTGAAGCCGAATTGATTTGCTGTTTTTTGAACACTATCAAGAAATTCCGCATATTCCCTTGCTTCTTTTCTTATGGCATTTCTTGTGCTTTGGGGGTTTGCTTCCCGAGATGTTTCGGGAAGTGTTGTTTTCATATACTCAAAAATGTTTGCCATATCAACCTCACAGTATAACGCACTCGTTCTTGTTGAGTGTTACAATTCTTTTGTTGTACATAAAAGAAATCGTTTCAGCTGTTTCGTTTGTGATAGTGCCGTCAAACTTTCTGACGATAAACTGTCCATTTTTTCTGTCGAACCATCTGATGTGCTTTTTCATTTCCTTGTTTCCTTTTCTTTGTTCGGGTGTTCCCTTTCGTTGTATATATTATACCACATTTTTGCCCATTTGTCAATACATTTTTGCAAAAAAGTTATACATTTTTGAAATATTTTTTTGATACCGTTTCATTGAACGTCCGAAAAACACCCTAAAAATTCCCGAAAAACGCCCTTTTATTTCATCGACAAAAAGGCTGTTTTGTGGTATTCTATACGAGGGTGATAAAATGAACATTACACAATTTATAAAATCGCATAAGAAGCTTGACGAACTGCCTTTCCTTGTGGTCTTTCGAGTAATTCAAATTCTGCTTGAAATGGGAATGATAAAGAATTTAGATGGTGATCCCGATGTGGATGGAGTTCAACAATAATCCTTATGGCTTGCGTGTCGGAGATTGTGTCATTCGCGCGATATCAAAGGCTTTGGATAAATCTTGGGAAGATACCTATATTGACTTATGTATACAAGGCTTCATTATGGGCGATTTAGCATCGAGCAATGCCGTGTGGAGCGCATACCTAAAGCACAAAGGCTTCAAGCGTTGCACAATAAATGATTGTCCCGATTGTTACACCGTTGACGATTTTTGCCGAGATCACTCAAAGGGCGTGTTTGTGATCGGCACGGGATCTCACGCCGTTTGTGTTTGCAACGGTTGTTATTATGACGCTTGGCGGTCGGGCGATGAAACGCCGTTATATTATTTTGAAAAAGGAGAATGAAAATGCCTTATACACCTTATTATGCACCATATTCGAGACCGATACAATATTATAACCCTTCGATTCCGCAGGAGATGCCGAGTATGCAGAGCGGACAGCAGATGCCGATTCAACAACATCAACAGCAGATGATGCAACAGCCTATGCAACAGATGCCTATGCCTACACCGTCAAACGATATGATTTGGGTATTGAATGAGACAGAAGCAACCTCATATCCTGTCGCTCCCAATAACAGCGTTACTCTTTGGGATAAAAACAAAGATACCGTTTATATCAAATCGGTGAATATGCAAGGCGTACCGTCAATGCGGATTCTCGACTATACAGAGCGCACCGACAACGCGCCACAACGCGCAGAACCGCACGAATGCAAGTTTGTAAGCGTGGAACAATTCAAGGCTGTACAGACCGAAATAGAGGCTCTGCGCAGCGAATTGAACGAATTGAAGACCAAGCCTAAAACAAAATCAAACACAAAAAGCATTGATGAGGTAGAAGACAATGGCTAATCGTTTATATCAATCTATGGGAGCACAGAATAACCCTCTCGAACAGCTTGCACAGCAAGCAAGAGATTTCCGCAGACAGTTTTCAGGCAATCCCCGGGAAGAGGTCGAGAGACTTTTAAGGACAGGCGCAATGTCGCAACAGCAATTCAATCAATATTCCCAAATAGCGCAACAAGTCGCGCAGATGTTGGGAAACAACTAACGGCTTCAATCAAGAGCGTACGGCTTGATTTAGCATAAAAATTATTTTATAAGGAGAAAAAACTATGATGGAAGATAATGGCTTCGCTACCGGTTACGCGGTCGGCAGAGACTCGACCAACGGCGGCGGTTATGGCAACAACGGTCTTTTTGGCAACGATTGGGCTTGGATCGTAATCCTGCTCCTCTTTGGATGGGGCGGCAACCGTGGTTTTGGCGGTTTCGGTGGTGGCGGTTTTGGCGGCGGTAATGGCTGTTGCAATCCTTGCGCTACGCAGGCTGATGTGAGAGCGGCTGTCGATCAGCAGACTCTTATCAGCAAGCTCGATCAGCAAACCTATGGACTCGCTGACAGCACCTATGCGCTCAACAACACTATTAACGGCAATTTCCGCACTCTTGACGGCGCAATCTGTAACCTCGGTTATCAGGCACTTCAGAACACTAACGCGCTTCAGGCACAGATCGCAGATTGTTGCTGTGATGTAAAGGGTGCAATCAAGGATGTTGCATACGGCAACGCAACCAACACCGCAATGCTTGACCGCAGAATCAGCGACTGCTGCTGTGACATCGAGAAGATGAATATGCAGAGCCGTTTTGATGCGCAGGCTTACAACTGCAACACTCTTCAGGCAATTGACAAACTCGGTGACAGAATCATCGACTATATGTCTAACGAAAAGGTTCAGGCACTTCGTGACGAGAATCAGGCACTTCGCCTTGCAGCTTCTCAGTCCGCGCAGAACGCATTCATTACTGCAAATCAGGAAGCGCAGACCGCAGAGCTTATCCGCAGACTCGGTCTTGATAGACAGACTTGCCCCATTCCCGCATACGTCGTTCCCAATCCTAACTGTTGCTATCAGTACAGCATGACCCCCGCAAACAACTGCGGCTGCGGATGCAACGGCGGCTTCTAATTGAATAAATTAGAACTACTTTCGCACCTTGCGAATGGTCGGCTTAATTGCCGATAATGTTTACGGCGGCGAGGTGCATATCTTCGCCGCTAATTTTTATTTGAAAAGGAGATTTGACAATGGCAGCTGAATACAGCTATCCCCTCGCGCAGACCGTAGCCGAGGACGAAAACGTGATATTCCTTGACGGCGATAGAGCTTGTAGAAAAGGATATATCACACACAGAAGCGGTGCAGGTTTATTCCGGCTGAAAGGCGTCGGAAACGCTTGCAAGACCGTTTACAGAGTTACCTTTAACGCAAATATTGCAGTAGCAGAAGGCGGCACCGTCGGACCGATCTCGGTGGCACTTCAAGAGGACGGAGAAACCTTGCAGAACGCGGTCGCAACAGTTACCCCTGCTGCTATCGGTGATTTCTTCAACGTGTCGCTCACAACCTTTATCAGCATCCCTTGCGGCTGCTGCGTGACCGTTTCGGTCGAAAATATCAGCGATGGCACGGCGATTGATGTTACTAATGCAAACATCATCTTTGACCGTGTAGCGTAAGAAAGGAGAACGAGAATATGTTAAAGCATATGGATGAGGGCAAGAACACCCTCGCAAGAGAAATTGAAAAAATCCTTAAGACGGGTGATATTTCCGTAAGCACCCTTGAAAAGCTTCACAAACTTTCTGATACGTACAAAAATCTCTGCAAGATCGAAATGCTCGAAGAAGAAGCCGAAGGTGGTCATTCCGAGGCAAGAGGCGGTAGAGGTCGTGGGCGTTCCTCCTATGACGGCGGTTCGTCCTACGATGACGATATGATGTACTCGGAGCGCAGAGGCAGAGGCAGAAACGCAAAACGCGACTCTATGGGCAGATATTCGTCCGAGGGTGGCTCTTATGAGGGCGGCGGTCAAGGTGGTCGCGGTGGTTCATCTTATGAAGGCGGCTATTCCCGACACGATGCCAAAGATTGGATGATGAGCCAATTAGGCGAGATGATGGAGGATGCCGACCCAAAGGAACGCGAGGCTCTCAAGAAGTGTATGAGAGCGATAGAAGAAGCGTAAAGCCAACTAATGGCGGTGTAAAGTCAACACAATTTGAAGATACTCCACTCGAAAAACAGACAGACGCATATAGCGAGATATCAGATATCTTCCCTGCTTTACAAAAGTATAAAGACGATCACAACGCCGCCAACTTGCAAAAACTTTGTGTAGAGATTTCTGACTTTTGCCGTTCGGTGTACGCAAGCACACGAAGCGAAGAAGAAAGAAAGATTTACAAGTCGATGCTTCAAAAACTAAATACTTAATATTTAAGGGCGATGGTTATTCCACCGCCCTTTTATTTAATTGTCTTTGGCTTCGGCTGTTACCGTCTCGCCAAGCATATCATCAATAAACTTTTGCGGGAATCCGTCTTTTGAAAAGATTTCAGCCATTCGCTTATCGAGATACTGAAGCTGTTCGCCGCGTGAAACAAGTTTTGCTTGGCGCATAAATAAGCGTTTATGATTTCCGATATACATCGTAAGTCGCTTCTCACCAAAACCGAAGGCATCGTGTAGTACAAGACAAGCCATTTTGATATAAATATCAAGCATTATTCGTCCGTCGATCTCGATTTGTTTTTCTGCGGCTTCAAGTGCTACCTCACGAGTAAAAGCCTTTAACTTTTCTTGATCCGCGGTGGATAGCTTATTCCACGGTTTTGGTACTCTGACTTTCATTCTTTCCCTCCGTCATTTCTTTTACAAGGGTGTCAACATATTTTATTAAAGCATCCTCAATATAATTATCATCACAAATCCGTTCAGCATCTGTTTTAATCTTTTTCGCAAACTCCTTGATTGCTTCGGCTTCGATGATTTGCTTTTCTGCAAGAAGTTCGCCCACCTTATTTTGCCATTGTTCGGTCAGATTTTGCTTTTCTGCCGCTAATTCCTCCAACCTCTCAATCTCCGCTTCTTGCTCCTTGTTTGCGGCATACATTTTCTCGTTTGCGATTTTCAAGGATTCGATTTCTACCTTTTTGCGGTTTATGAGGGCGAGGGCGGCATTCGCCACATTCTTTTTGCAAGCAAAGCCGTGATCTTCAAGGCGACCAAACGCACACTCTCTGCAAAATATTTCTGCTCCCGATAAGCATTCCAACGCCTTTATAACATCATCATCCGTAAATTTGCGATCGGTCATTTTTCCAATACTCCTTCGTATAATTCGCAATGGCATTTTCCGGGGATTCCCTTCGCTATCTGCTCTCGGAAACCCTTACACATACATTTGGTATCATCGGTCTTGAACAAGGCACACGGGCAATACCCGCCCGTTTCTTCGAGTGCTTCTCGCACCGCTTTGACCGTTGCTTCGTTGGGGTTTACTCGGATTTTTAATTTCGGTGTGTTATTGTGGTCG
>JAZORX010000289.1:0-7525 GCA_045656845.1 Acutalibacteraceae bacterium
GAAAACACATATAACCTGATAGCAAACCCCGTTTTTGAGGGTGATAAAATAATCGGCGCTGTTATGGTAATTATTGATATTACCGAGAGTGTAAAGCGTGAACAACTTCGTCAGGAATTTACATCTAATGTATCACACGAATTAAAAACACCGCTTACCTCTATTTCGGGTTTTGCCGAAATGATGAAATCAGGCGGAACACCGGATGAAACCGTCAAAGATTTTTCAGCTTCCATTTATGATGAAGCTCAAAGGCTTATTACACTTGTCAGCGATATTATGAAAATATCCGAGCTTGATGAAGGTGCAGTTCCTATTGCAAAAGAAAATGTTGACATCTATGAGCTTTCAAAGGATATTGTGAAAAGACTTACACCTATTGCTGATAAGAGAAACGTTACATTTAACATCATTGGTGATACTGCCACTGTTTATGGTGCGAGAAAAATCCTTGATGAAATGATATACAACCTTTGTGATAATGCTATTAAGTATAATAAAGAGAATGGAACGATTGATGTTTTAGTCAATCAGGTAAACAACAAGATAAGTGTTACCGTAAGAGATACAGGAATCGGTATTCCGGCATCTGAACAAAACAGAGTTTTTGAACGCTTTTACAGAGTAGATAAAAGCCATTCAAAACTCGTAGGCGGAACAGGACTTGGGCTTGCGATTGTAAAACACGGAGCTGCATATCACGATGCAGATGTTTCTCTTGAAAGCACAGAGGGCAAAGGCACAAGCATAACGATTGGCTTTAATAAAATGTAATCATTAGACTTTGTGATGCAATAGAAGCTTTTTGGGGGGTTAGGAATATAAAACCCTTACTTTTGCGAGTTTCAGCCTTTGAAAACCGCTTAAAATGGGAGATTTTAGTCCTCTATTGAATGAAGAGCTAATCGTTTGTGATGTCGGTTAGCTTTTTTCTTCGGTGCAGTTGTATGGAATGATAAAAAAATTTAAAAAACTGTTGACAAATTTTTTTAAAAGTAGTATAATATAAAATGAAATTTGAATATCACAAAGAACGACTGTGACGAGGACGGTCGGATCGCAAAGTTTAAAGAGAGTTGCCGGTTGGTGAGAGGCAATAGCAGAGCTTTCCAATGACTTATCACCTCTGAGTCGAAGGACCGAAAGGCTTAGCTTAGTAGACTCCTTCCGTAATGCTGCGTAAAGGCAAAGGGCTTGTTAGAGCTCGGAAAGTGACGAAATAGATTTTCGTAATTTGAGTGGTACCGCGGGTTATTATAACTCGTCTCAAAGCTATCTTTGAGACGAGTTTTTTGTTTTATTCAAATTCGTAACCGGATATCAAATTTGTCAGAATGGAAAGGAGACAAAAATCGTGGATTACAGTTTGAAGGAAGTCGCAGGCAGAATCCGTGACCTGCGCGAAGCAAAAGGCTACACGCAGGCGGAGCTTGCAAAGCTTTGCGGTGTGTCAGCTGAGGATTACAAGGTTTTAGAGAAGGGAGAAACGGATTTCAGTTTCACCTTCATCTACAAGTGCGCAAAGGCATGTGGTGTTGAGGTTGTTGACCTCCTTGAGGGAACAAGCACAACGCTTACCAATTTTGCAATCACAAGAAAAGGCGAAGGCCTTAAAATCGTAAAGAAGCACGGTGTAGAATACAATAACCTTGCGCCAAAGTTCAGAGAAAAACTCGCAGAACCTTTTCTTGTAAAATTTCCATATCTTGAAGAGGAACAGAATGCGCCAATCAAGCTTGCCTCCCATAATGGTCAGGAATTTGATGTGATTGTAAAAGGTTCACTCAAAGTTCAAGTTGGAAACCATGTAGATGTTCTTCACGAAGGAGACTCTATTTTCTATAACAGTATCATCCCCCACGGAATGGTTGCAGTTTCAGAAGGTGGATGTGAATTCCATGCGGTAGTATTAAATCCGCAGGACGGAACGGTTAGCGAAGAATATCCGGAAGCGCCGATGATTGCTGAAAAAGTAGCAGCTAAAAAAGCAAAAACAGAAACTGTTGCAGATAAATTCATTGAATCCTCCTATGATGAAAATGGTGTGTTTAGCGGCATCACATTCAAAAATGACGATACCTTTAACTTCGCATTTGACTGTGTGGATGCTATTGCAGAAAAGAATCCGGAAAAACTTGCGATGATGTGGGTTGCAAATGATAAGACAGACCGAAAATTCACATTCAGCGATATGAAAAAGTATTCTGCAAAAACGGCAAACTACTTTGAATCACTTGGTATCAAAAAAGGCGATACGGTCATGCTGGTATTAAAGAGACATTATCAGTTCTGGTTCTCGATGCTGGCACTGCATAAAATCGGTGCAATCGCAATCCCCGCAACCAATCAGCTCGTAGAACACGATTTTGATTACAGATATAAAGCCGCAAAGGTGAAAGCAATTGTATGTACTGCGGATGGAGAGGTTTCGGATGAGGCAGAAAAAGCCGCAGTCAATTATCCCGGTATGGTTAAAGTTTTGGTTGGCGGTAAAAAAGACGGTTGGAACGATTTTAATGTTGAGATGGAACGCTTCAGCACGCATTTTGACCGTACAGAAAATACGCCTTGCGGAAACGATCCGATGCTGATGCTCTTTACATCAGGGACAACCGGATATCCCCGTATCGCAACACATTCCTATAAATATGCACTCGGGCATTATCCGACAGCAAAGCACTGGCATAATGTAAATCCCGACGGTTTGCACTTTACAATTTCCGATACCGGTTGGGGGAAAGCACTTTGGGGTAAACTGTATGGGCAATGGCTCTGCGAAGCAGGTATATTCACCTATGACTTTGACAGATTCCATTCGGAAGACATTCTGCCGATGTTTGCGAAATATAACATCACAACCTTCTGTGCGCCGCCCACAATGTATCGTTTCTTCATTAAAGAAGATTTGTCAAAGTATGACCTTTCTTCTATCGAGTATGCGACAACAGCAGGCGAAGCATTAAACCCGGAAGTATTCAATCAGTTCAAGAAAGCAACAGGTCTTACCATCATGGAAGGCTTCGGTCAGACGGAAACAACACTTTCTATCGCAAACTTTGTCGGTTCCACACCGAAAATCGGTTCTATGGGCAGACCCAGTCCTTTATACGATGTTGTTGTGCTTGATCCTGACGGAAGTGTTTGTAAGACCGGCGATACGGGCGAAATCTGTATCCGTGTAAAAGAGGAAGTGCCTTGCGGTCTCTTTATCGGGTATTACCTTGATGAAGAAAAAACAAATGAGGTATGGCATGACGGATATTATCATACAGGCGACCAGGCAACAATGGATGAAGACGGATATCTCTGGTATGTGGGTCGTATCGATGATGTTATCAAATCATCCGGATACCGTATCGGGCCTTTTGAAATCGAAAGTGTTATCATGGAGCTTCCATATGTACTGGAATGTGCAATCACGCCTGTGCCGGATGAAGTGCGTGGCCAAATTGTAAAGGCAACCATTGTACTTGTAAAGGACAAAGAAGGAACAGACGAACTTAAAAAAGAAATTCAGGAATATGTTAAAACACATACGGCGCCTTACAAGTATCCGAGAATCGTTGAATTTGTCAGTGAGCTTCCCAAAACAATCAGCGGTAAAGTAAGACGTGTTGAAATCCGTAAAAACGACTTGGAAAAAATGAATAAGTAATTTCGGAAACATAATAGAATAAAATTGATTTCGTCAATTCAATATTCTTGTTACAAGCAATTCATGACGCACTTTCTTATGTAATAAAAAACAAAGAGGTAGGGGCAAAATGAATTTCATTTTGCCGCGGCCTCTTTTGGGGTGGACGAAAAATATGCGGATTGGACAAACTGAGCAAAAATAAGGCGTAGCCTTGTTTTGGGTTACCCGAACGCGTACAGCGTCAAAGCAAAGTTCACATAGCTCGATTTTAGCTCTCGCTAAAATATACGCTTGTTCCCTTGCCTTGTGTGGTGTGCACATTTTACTACACCCCCTTGTTTTATGGAAAAACTTATTTTACAGGCTTACATTTTACAATCATTTCAGTTACATCCGTAAGAACCAATTCGTTGTTTTGATTCAAAACCTCAAATGTTAATTCAACGATACCATTCTTTTCGTTCCGCTTGGTGAGCCCCGATACGGTGCAGGTGCTTGTCAGGACATCTTCTGCAAAAACAGGCTTCATCCATTCTATTTTGGTGGACTTACCGGCAAGAAGTGCATCCCCTGCCAAATCATTTTTAAGATAGTTTGCCCAGACTGACATAAAGGACATAACACCCGGCGCAATCAGCTGACCGAAAATAGTGGACTTGGCATATTCCGCATCTGTATGAAGGGGGATGGGATCATACTTATTTGCAAAGTCCAGCATATCATTTTTGTGTATGACACAAGGTTCAATCTGCGTTTTTGAACCTAAAATAAATTCTTCAAAATACATTTTTGTAATCCTCATTTTTAATTTTAAATTTAAATTATTATATCATAAAACATACTGAAATTCAATAAAAAACAGCCTTAAAACAGAACAAAATACAGAAAATTTTCAAAATTGTTGACAAGTCAACAAAAATTTAGTACAATATACGGGAGGTTGCACTAATGAGTGAGCGTTTTAGCTATATTTTACCCCAATTTGAGGGAGATAAGCGAAAATACAGATAAAGTAGCAAAATCCTATGAAAATAAGAGGTAAGTATGTTTTTTATTAAATCAGTATATTGTCGTGTGTTTCAGGCGGCATTCAGAATGGCTTTGCCGGTACTTCCGTACAGAGAACCGGAAATTGCGAGTTCTTGCACAGAAGTTGGAAAAATATTAAAGAAAGAAAAATCAAATTCTGTACTTGTTGTTACAGACAAAGGCATTGTTAATAACGGATTGTTAAGGCCTGTTGAAGAAGCATTAAAGATAAATAATATTCAATATGTTGTCTATGATGATACCCTTCCAAATCCAACAGTTATAAATGTCGAAGATGCACTAAAGTTATATTACATAAACAATTGCAATGCGATTATAGCGATTGGTGGCGGTTCTGCCATGGACTGTGCAAAGGCAGTCGGTGCTCGTGCTGTATATCCCAAAAGAACTGTAAATCAGTTGGGCGGAAAGCTCAAGGCATGGCGTAAATTACCTGTATTTATCGCTATTCCTACAACAGCAGGTACAGGTAGTGAAACGACACTCGCTGCTATGATTACCGATTCTGCTTCGCATCATAAATATGCAATAATGAGTTTTCCTTTGATTCCCCATTATGCAGTTTTGGATGCAACACTTACATATTCTCTGCCTCCGCATTTGACAGCTACAACGGGAATGGATGCTCTTACGCATGCTGTTGAAGCATACATTGGTCGCTCTACAACAAAAGAAACACGCAAACTTGCAATGGAAGCAACAAAGCTCGTATTTGAAAATGTTTACACAGCATACGCTGATGGCAAGAATCATACTGCAAGAGAAAATATGCTCCATGCGGCATACAAGGCAGGCATAGCGTTCTCAAAGTCTTATGTGGGATATATTCACGCTCTTGCACACGCATTGGGTGGTCTTTATGGAACACCGCACGGACTTGCAAATACAGTTATCATGCCTTATGTACTTGAAGCCTACGGAGAAAGCGTATATAAAAAGCTTCATAAACTCGGTTCGTATGCCGGAGTTTGTGATAAAAAAGATTCCTATGAAATCGGTGCAAAGAAATTTATTGATGCCATTAAAAAGTTCAATAAAGATATGGGCATTTCCAATAAGATAGAAGGTATTAAGAAGAAAGATATCTTGGCTTTGTCAAAGCATGCCGAAAAGGAAGCAAATCCGCTGTATCCCGTACCAAAGCTTATGACAAGAAAAGAATTGGAAAGCTTTTATTACAAAATCGCAGTTTGGAGTAAATAAAATGACAGGTGAACAGATAAACAATTTGCTTGAGAAGCAGAGAAAATATTATAAAAGCGGAGCTACAATCCCGGTTAAGTTCCGTATTGAACAACTAAAAAAACTTTATAGAACAGTAAAGAAATACCAAGCCGAAGTAAATGATGCTTTGACATCAGACCTCGGCAAAAGCCGGGTTGAAGGTTTTATGTGTGAAAGCGGTCTTGTGCTTTCCGAGATTTCATATATGATTCGTCATACAAAAAAATTTGCAAAGAGAAAGACAGTTGCAACACCGCTTACAAACTTTGCATCACATAGTTTTAGGCAACCTGTTCCTTATGGAAACACTCTTATTATGAGTCCGTGGAATTATCCTTTTCTTCTGACTATCGATCCGCTTGCAGACGCTATTGCTGCAGGTAACACAGCGATTGTTAAACCAAGTGCATATTCCTCTGCAACAAGTAAGATTATAGAGAAAATCATAACAGAATGCTTTGCGCCTGAATATGTTGCAGTTGTAACAGGTGGCAGAACTGAAAACACAGCACTTTTAGAGCAAAAGTTTGACTTTGTGTTCTTTACCGGAAGTCAGGCAGTTGGCAAAGAGGTTCTTCGCCATACAGCAGAGCATCTTACCCCTGCCGTGTTGGAACTTGGCGGTAAAAGCCCTTGTATCGTAGATGAAAGTGCAAATATTAAACTTGCAGCAAAAAGAATAGTGTTTGGTAAATATTTAAACTGCGGTCAGACTTGTGTTGCTCCCGATTACATTCTTTGCAAAAGCTCTGTTAAGGATAAATTTATAGGTGAAGTCGTAAAGCAAATAAAGAAACAATACGGTGAAAATCCATTAGAAAATAAAGATTACGGCAAAATAATCAACGAGAAACATTTTGAAAGACTCAGCTCGCTTATAGATAAGAGCAAAGTTGTTATCGGTGGCGAAACAAACAGCAAGACCAATCAGATTGCACCCACTGTTATGGATAATGTAACAGAAAGGGATGCCGTTATGGGCGAAGAAATCTTCGGACCTATTATGCCGATTCTTACATTTGAGAACTTTGATAAAATGATTGAAGAACTCAAAGATAAAGATAAGCCTTTGGCATTGTATCTATTCTCAAGCAACAAGAAACACATTAAACGTGTTACAACCGAGCTTTCTTACGGTGGAGGTTGCATCAATGATGTAGTCGTTCACCTTGCAACAAGCGAAATGGGATTCGGCGGTGTTGGTGAAAGCGGTATGGGTTCATATCACGGTAAGGACGGATTTGAAGCATTTTCGCATTATAAATCTGTTATGGATAAAAAGACCTGGCTTGATTTACCGATGCGTTATCAGCCGTATAAGAATAAAGTGTATGAAGCTTTGTTACATATGTTTTTGAGGTAAAAAATGTTAGGATGCGTATTTATGAAAAACGGATTGAAAGCGAGGTGTTGTCTGCAACAAGTCAGACACTACCTGATGTTTTTACAAAATACTTGCAATATTTGTTTCAAAGTGGTATAATATATAAAAACTAAATAAGAAACGGGAGCTTGTAGTACAGGCTGAGAGGAAGGTGAGACCTTCGACCGAGAACCTGATTTGGATAATGCCAACGTAGGGATGCCAAAGCTTAAGGCTTAGGAATAACGAAG
>JAZORX010000290.1:0-4201 GCA_045656845.1 Acutalibacteraceae bacterium
ATCCTTATCATAAATCACATCTACAAATGTAATTCCCTTTTCAAAGGCTTTCTGCATTTTAGCTATTATACCGTTTAAATCCATGCTATGTACATTCAAATTGAGTACAGCCATTTTTTTATCTGGCATTATTATCACCCCCTATCATTTAAAGTTACACTTTTATACTACTTTCCAACCTTCTGATATATCGGAATATTTACATCATAGTAATAGTTTTCATAAATACTTCCCCAAAAACCTTCAAAATTTCCCTCGGCGAAAAGATCAGAGATTATTTTTTCTGAATTTATATCACTATACACTTCTGTCATATAATTTTGATACTCTTGAGCTTCTACCTTATATAACTGCCATGTGCTACCATATTCATATTTATATATATAATACAAAGAATTTCTATTGCCATAAGCATCTTTAAACTTGATTTCAATATAGTAATAATCATAGTATGAACTAACATCCCAATACGTACAATTCTTAGATTCACACATTTCTCTAACACTATTTTCTATCAGGTTGATTTCATCAGTTTTGCTAAAAAAACCATCATCTTCATTTAAGTTTAAACTTAATTCTTTATTATATTTTTTTATATCCTCATCCGACATATCAGTGCCAACAGTATGTCCGTGATCTAATGTTATGGTTGTATAATTTTCTGGCAGATAAACACAATTTACCTTCTCATCATTCGACATAACGCCAATGCATTTGATTTTTCCATAATTGACATTTGTAATTTGATAATATTTATGTGATTTGTTTTTTATATTAATTCTATCTTCATTATAATCAATATTCATCTCGACAATCGGTTCTGTTCCTTTTGATGCAATTTCTAAAGCTATTTCTGTAACTTTTAAAGCATCCCAACTTATGAACAACGAGAACACTGCCAATGCTAAGGAAATAAAGTTGATTGAATTGTTTATCCAACTTAATCTGGATTTAATAAAATCACATAACTTTCTCATACAAACCCTCAAAAATATAATTGATGTTTAAATTATATCATACTATTTCTTAAAATACAATATCCGACAGTAATTATCTGCAAATACATACAAAACATATACCGGAACTATGGTGAGTATATTACCTCTTTTTCCGCTTTTCAAGGTCGGACCTTTTTGTTGTAAGCAAGTCATACATAAAATGTGATGCTTTTATTTCAATACACACCTTGTTTCTGTTAGCACAAAGCAGTGCTTCGCCTCGTTGGTTTCGTATTACCTGCATTGTTTCTTCGTCCGATAATGCCATATACTTCTGTACTGCAAAGGCTTCATCCTCTTCAAGTTGCAGGATAAATTTGATACGGGAGTTATTTATAACACCCTTACCGTATTTACCATCATCAAGTGAGAAAAAGTCGCCTATGTCCTGTGTTGCCGCAAATGCAGCACCACCGTAACCTCGTATAACCTTAAATATCTCAAGCACATAATCTGCTGCCAGCCTGTTCGAGCTTGCACCTATAAGAGTCCAAAGCTCGTCAAGAAATATAACCTTTTTCTGAATACGGCTTTCTTTTGCCTTGTCCCATACATAGTCAAGAGCCATAAACATTCCGAGTGGTTTTAAGTGGTCTGTCATTTCAGATATATCAAGCACGACATACTTATTATCCAAGTCAACATTAGTTTTACCGCCAAACGCTGACAGTGAACCTACTGCAAACTTTTCTATCATGAGTGCAAGAGATTTTGTATCTTCCTTTGATAAAAGTTCCTCATATAAGTCCTTTAATGTAGGCATTTCTTTAAAGTTTCCTTTATCATCAAATAAAGTCTTATTATCAAAATCAATACCGAATTTGTTATATGTACGAAGCACTGCACCATCAAGCAAATTAAGCTCATTCTGACTTATATCATTCTTTACAAGCGAGAAGAAAATCATAAGTTTCTGGAGCTTTTCTGCAAGAATGGAGTCGTCCCTCGTATCGTCCTTTATTTCAAAGTCCGTTGAAAGACTTGTTTTTCGTATCTCCATTATATTTATACAGTCCTTTGATGACGGTGCAATCCTGATGTACTTACCGCCTGTCATATAACAAGCGTCTGCAAATTCATGACCTTTTATTGGGGCAAGTATAAACACCTGTGTTCCCTGCATACGCATACGCAATGCCAGACACTGCATTAAGAATGTCTTACCTGCACCTGACATACCGAGAATACACCCGTTAGCATTGGAATATTTATCACTATCAAATATATCAAGTATAGCAATTGAGCTGTTATACTTATTAAGACCTAAGAATATTCCCTCATGGTCGTATATTTCAAATGATGAAAACGGGAACGATGCTGCAAGTGAATCGGTTAAAACATTTCTTCTCCCCTTACGCTCAATATCTGCATCAACTGAAAGTATCGGGAGCGAGGATAAAAAGCACTGTTCATGCTTATAATCTGCACGCTTACATACCATACTCATTGAACTGCAGAGAGTAAGAACATCTGCCACTCTTTCCTCAAGTTCCTCTTCGCTGTCTGCTGTAATCTCTATTACAGTAGTCATATAATAAAAGTCCTGACCTGTTCGGTTAATACCTTCTTTCAGGTAATATCCGCTTGCTATTGCATCGTCAAGCTCTTCATAGTCCTGTCTTGTATCTCCCACTTCACGCATACGACTTCGGTTTATCATTGTCTTTTGCGATATCCGTGAAATGATTTTATCTCTCGGCATTTTTCTGAATGTGAAGTTTATACCGATATTATCTCCTGCTTCAACCAAGGGCGAAAGCCACGCTGCTTCATTTTTTGTCCTGTAACCGTATCCAGCTACATACAGATATGTATGGTAAACACCATCGACTACTATATAATCTCGGCTCCCGTTATCAACAGATGACGGGGCAAGTATGTCAAGCACTGAGGTTTGTCCCGTCCAGATGTCTGGTACTTCTTCGTCTTTTTCTTTATGTAAAGCTTGTTTCAGCTTATCTTTCAAGGATGGTTTCTTATGTTTTTTCTTTTCTTTTTTACTATTGGTGTCCTTTTCAGCATTATCGCTGCCATTATCATCAGCTTGTCCTTCTTCTGATGCGTTCTTCGTTTCATTGATATCCTCCTCCGACTGAAATCTGCCGAATGTCATTTTTCGGATTTCTTCTTTATTTTTCTTACTCAATTTCATTCCCTCCTTCAAAGGTATGTATTTCCTCAAACATACTGCCTGCAAAATTGCCGGGCCTTACAAACTTTGATGTATGCTTATTTATAATCCCATAAAACAAGTCCACCAGGAAACCGTCATCCGAAACATTAAGTACTTCAAGCCCGCATTGTGATAAATATCTTTGAGCCTTATATGCTTCGTCGGTAAGAGTTTTTCCTGCTTCTACAAACGGATCGTATCTTGAGTTGACTGTTCTCGGAGAATATTCAAACACAATAAAAAACCTCTTTTTGACTGCAGTATTATCAGAAAGTCCTTTTACAAAGTCCATTTCGTCATAAATCATTCTGCAGCAAGCATCATTCATCTCATTCTCTGCAAAATATGAGAGCCTGTCGAGGTATTCTTCTATATCTGCTCTCTGTGTCAATACCCGTATCTGTAGATTATCAGGGGCAATCTTCAGGTATGAGGCAAAATAATATATTATGTTTTCCTGTTCGACCTCTGATTTTAAATAAAAATTAACAGGCAAAATCTCCACAACCTTTATATATCTTCCGTCCTTCAGGATAATAACTCCGTTTCTGATGTTATCTATCGGAAGCCATTTTTGAGTACTGTTTTCATAGTATTTACCTATGTCTTTTCTCTGTTTTCTCATTTCGCCTCACCTCTGTATTCCATAATTCTTTTATTTTTAAGCCAATGCCACCAATTAGACATAAACACAGTTAATGGGTCGTCATTTATCCCTATAAGTGCAAATCCGCCTATTGGTATAGCGAATATGGCAGATATTATTATTTTCCATGTTAACCCCCATGGAACAAGCTTAAATGAAAGATATATAAAAGGCAGAGCTAATACCCCTGCCTCTACAACATTTCGTATTCCAAATAAGCCCATCAGCTTTCCGCTGTCCTCGAAATTGGACGGTATATAAAATTCGTTCATCTTTTTCTTTTCCTTTCTTTATTCCGTTCAACATAGATATATGCACACACAGATGCAACTCCCACCGCAGTTCCTGCAACAAAACTTAAAACTTTTCCTAACATAAATAAAT
>JAZORX010000291.1:0-13655 GCA_045656845.1 Acutalibacteraceae bacterium
GCAAAGACTTCTAACGCTGAAGATATGAGTTTTATGGAGGCACTCGAAGAGTCTCTTAAAAATATGAGCACAGACCAGAAGGTCCGCGGTATCGTAACAGGTATTTCTCCCAGCGAGATCCAGGTTGATATCGGCAGAAAGCAGACAGGCTATGTTCCTGCTGACGAGTATAGTGCTGATCCTACAGCTGATCCTATGAAGGAGCTTAAGATCGGTGACGAGATCGGTCTCATCATCATGAAGACTAACGATCAGGAAGGCACAATCATGCTTTCAAAGAAGAGATATGACGCTCAGGGCGCTTGGGACAAGATCGAAGCAGCTAAAGAGAACGATGAGGTACTTACAGGTACAGTTACAGACGTTATCAAGGGCGGCGTTATCGTTGTTACAAATGGCGTAAGAGTATTTGTTCCTGCTTCGCTTGCAACAGCATCAAGAGGCGATTCTCTTGACGATCTTCTTAAGACAAAGGTTGATCTTAAGATTATCGAAGTTAAGGCAGAGCGTGGCCGTAAAAAGGCTGTAGGCTCAATCAAGGTAGTTCTCAGAGAAGCTCGCAAGGCTGCTGAAGAAGCATTCTGGGCTCAGGCTGAGGAAGGCCAGGTTTATCAGGGTACAGTTAAGTCTCTTACAAACTACGGTGCATTCGTTGATATCGGCGGCGTAGACGGTATGGTACATATCTCTGAGCTTTCATGGAAGAGAATCAAGCATCCGTCAGATGTTCTTGCTATCGGTCAGGAAATCGAAGTATTTGTTAAGGCACTTGATAAGGAAAACAAGAAGATTTCTCTCGGCTATAAGAAGGCTGAGGACAATCCTTGGGAAATCCTTCGTCGTGACTATCCTGTTGATACTGTTATCGAGTCAGAAATCGTTGGTATGACAGCATTCGGCGCATTCGCAACAGTTATCCCGGGTATCGACGGTCTTATCCACATTTCTCAGATTGCTGATCAGCACATCAGCAAGCCGCAGGATGTTCTTAAGGTAGGCGAGAAGGTTACTTGCAAGATCACAGCTATTGATTTTGACAAGAGCCGTGTAAGCCTTTCAATCCGTGCTCTCCTCGCTCCTAAGGCAGAGGAAGAGGCAGTTGCAGAAGAAGCTGCAGAAGAAGCTCCTGTTGAGGAATAATCAATAAAAATCAAGAGTGAGGAAGCGATTCCTCACTCTTTTTTTGCCGAAAATTTTGTTGCAAAAAGTAAAAAATAATTCGATATCTTTGTCATTGACATATTATTGTATAAATGATAAAATTGATCGAAATATACATTTTTGGGATTTTGTAAAGGAGACTGACAATGGTTTTTTCTTGGAATTTGCTTTTTCTGTTTATTGCCGCAATGGTAATCTCATCAATCGGCTTTAAAAATTATGTCTGGTTCATTTCAATCGGATATGGTCTTTCAATCGCAGGCGAGGGTGCATTGATGCTTATTCTTTATCGCGACTCCCTGAACATCGCAACGATAATATGCAGTGCACTTCTTATTATTTACGGTCTTCGTCTTGGTGGTTATCTTGCTTTCCGTGAGATGAAAAGCTCCTCATATAAAAAGAATATGAAGGGCGAAATAAAGGAAGGCTCATCAGTTCCGTTTGGTGTTAAAATCGCAATCTGGGTCACATGCGCATTGCTTTATGTTACTCAGGCTTCAGGCGTGTTTTATCGCTTTGCAAATGAGGCCTCCGCAAATGTATGGGCATATGTCGGTGCCGCAGTTATGCTCCTCGGTCTTGTTATGGAATCGGTTGCAGATATTCAGAAAAACAAGGCAAAGAAGGTCAATCCGAAGCGTTTTGTTGATACGGGACTTTATAAATTTGTCCGTTGTCCCAATTACCTCGGTGAAATGATATTCTGGACGGGTGTTCTGCTTTCAGGCATCGGTGCAGTGTCAGGCTGGCAGTGGGTGATTGTTGCAATCGGTTACATCGGCATTATTTTCGTTATGTTCAGCGGTGCAAGAAGGCTTGAAATCCGTCAGAATAAGAATTACGGCAAAGACCCTGAATATCAGAAATATGTTAAAACAGTTCCTATTATGGTTCCGTTCATTCCTCTTTACAGTGTTGAAAAATATAAATGGCTGGTGGCTTGACGGATTGAACGGCTGATGTAAGTAAAAAGGCAAAAAAGAGCAGTATTGAGAAGTCTCAATACTGCTTGATTTTTTATCTTTTTTGCATTGTGATGATTTTTTTGTAGAAATCAACTGCACCCTGAAGTGTGTTGCATTCGATGTTTTCGTTAAGACCGTGCATACCCTTCATCTGCTCAGGGCCGTAGATAACCGGAGCGAAGCGTACGCAGCTGTCGCAGATTTTTGAATAGAAACGTGCATCAGTTGCACCTGTTACAACATAGGGGCTGCAGCCAACACCGGGGAAACATTCGTTGATTGCTGTTTCAACCATTTTGAAAGCCTCACCGTTGATGTCAACACAGGGTGAGGGATAGCCCTTATAAACAACCTCTGTTTCAATGTTATATTTCTTGGCGAGGTTTGTGATAACCTCAAGGCTTTCATCGGTGCCCTGATGAGGAATGTATCTCATATTTGCACAGATTGAAGCTTCCTGAGGAATAACGTTGTAGCCGTTTGAGCCTTCAGACATTGTGAATGCGATTGTTGTTGAAAGCATAGCACCTGCCTGAGCACTGATCATCGGAAGAAGCTTCTTCATAAGTGGTTTGAACAGCCAGAGGTTTCCGAAGATAAGCCTTAAACCAAAGCCTGCGTACGGAGCGAGCTTTGAAAACATTGCTTCAACCTCAGGCATGAATTCAACATTGAACGGGTTTTTCTTGTCAACCTGAGCAACAAACTTTGAAAGTCTTGCGATAGGTGTGTTCTTCGGGGGTGCACTTGCGTGACCACCGGTTGAACGAGCAATAAACTTAACATCGCCGTAACCTTTTTCGAAAACACCGACCATTGCAAAGTTACCCTTGATACCTGCCATCGGGTCCTGAATGATTCCACCACCCTCATCGCAGACAAGGAAGAGCTTTACGCCCTGCTTATCGAGATAATCAACAATTTTCGGAGCACCGTCACCACCGATTTCCTCTGTACAGCTGCTTGCAATGTAAACATCGCAGTCAGGAGTGTAACCTTCTTTGAGGAGCTCTTCTGCAGCCTGAAGGAAAGCCATAACGGTACACTTTGTATCAGATGTTCCACGGCCCCATACCTTGCCTTCTGCAACTTCACCGCTGAAGGGAGGGTATTTCCAATCACCTGTAGCTTCAACAACGTCCTGATGGCTCATAATGAGAATCGGCTTTTCGCTTGACTTGCCTTTCCATTTGAAGAGAAGGTTGCCGTCGATTTCTGTTTTCTCAAGCTTCTCGTGTACTGTCGGGAAAAGCTTTTCAAGAACCTTGTGGAAGCCGAGAAATTTCTCTGTGTTGACCTCGCCACGCTTTGAAATGGTTTCGTACTGCACCATTTCAGAAAGCTTACTGACATATTCGTCAGTGCGTTTCGGATCAGGATTCGGCACATAGTCGGCCTTTTTTGTTTTCATCAGTGCTGTTCTGAGTACTGCCGCAAGAAGCAGAAGAACGGGGATTGCAACAACTGCAAGCACGGCATAAAGAACATATTCCATAATATCGCCTCTTTTTGATAGTATAGAAACAATTATATCAGAAAAAAATCCTGCTTTCAATCGTATTCGCTATATTTGTTAATATAAATTTAACTTGTATGATCTGATGTGTTGTGTTATAATGTAAACGGAAATATTTTTGCAATTAAAGACGGAGGTAGTTTATGGATTTAGGAAAACTCGCGGCATCTGCCGTTAAAAGTATTGCAACAAAAAAAGGTAATAAACTCAGGAAGAAGGGGCCGGCTCCCGAGCTTGAAAAGGTAATGCCGACAACAATTAAAAACAATAAAGATTCAAAATACGATGTCGGCTTTGCTATGCGTGAAATTATGCCCGATGATTTCGGCAAGAAAAAGTATTACATAGCAGGTCACAAGATGGCTCAGGATATGACAGGTATCCACGATAATCTTACAGCAAGTGCAATGTGGCTTGGTGTAGGTGAAGAGGGCGGAATTATTATGGTAACGGCTGATATCATCGGCCTTACCAATACTGAAGTTTCTCTTATCCGTGCAAGTCTTGCTGATTTCTGCGAAAAAGCTAAATGTAAGGCAATCAACATCTGCTGTACTCATCAGCACGCAGGCTTCGATACTGTAGGATATTGGGGCAGACTCCCGTTTACAGGCAAGGTCGATACTTATATGAATAAGATTTTTGCCACAATCAAGGAAATCTGCATTGAAGCTTATGAAAACAGAAAGACGGGTGACCTCTACCTCGGAACAACTCATGTGCCTGAGGCTCAGAACGACAGGCGTCCTCCGTTCGTTCTTCACGATGTGCTCACAAGGTTCCGTTTCGTTCCTGATGACGGTTCAAAGGAAACTTGGCTTCTTAATTTCGCAGCGCATCCCAATACCCTCGGTGGAGGAAACACTCTCTGCAGTGCAGACTATCCTTATTTCCTTCGTGAAGCTATCTACGCAGAGAAGGATGTAAATATTCTTTTCGGTATCGGTGCAATCGGTGCTGTTGATCCCGGTTCGTTTGATGATGAAGAAGACAGATGGGTTCGTACAGAAAAACAGGGTAAGGCTCTTGCTGCAGGTGCACTGAGAATTGACAACGATGAAAAAATGCCTGCAGAAATCACAGTCCTTCAGCAGCCGTTTTATTATCATGCAGATAACGGTGTTCTTGCTTTCCTTGCAATGCTCAAGGTTATGAGCTCAAAGATGGTTGCAAGCGATGAGGCAGAGCTTGGAATGGCTCTCGTTTCAGAAATGACTTATATGAAGATAGGCTCTCAGCAGGTGCTTATCATTCCGGGCGAAGCATTCCCTGAAATTGCTTACGGTGGTGCTGCTTCTGCAGAAGAATCTCCGACGGGCAGAGGTCCTGAAATCAATCCTCCGTCATTCATTGAGATTGCAGGGGATAAGGATCTTCTTGTTTTCGGTGTAAGTAATGACTTTACGGGTTATGTTGTACCACCGAATGATTTTATCCTTCATAAGACTGAGCCTTATCTCAGTACAGCAAAGGACAAATTTGATCGTGGCCACTACCACGAAACAAACTCGCTCGGCTATTCAGCTGCAAAAACTCTTTCAAACGCATTTGCAGACATAATGGAAAGAGTAAAATAAAAACAAGCAGTACGGCTCGCGTCGTACTGCTTTTAAGAGGTTTTCTATGAAGTTTAAATATGAGTTGCATTGCCATACCGGAGATGTCAGCCGTTGCGCTGCCTGCTCTGCAGAAAAAGCTGTTGAGATTTACAAGTCAAAGGGATATAGCGGAATGGTGATAACAGATCATTACTCTGCCCAGACTTTTCTCGACAGGCATCTTTTTGCACCTCAGAAGGAAACTGATTTCTATTTAAGAGGCTACGAAAATGCACTCAGGGCAGCAGGTGATGATTTTACCGTTCTGCTCGGAATGGAAATCCGTTTTTATGGCAACGGAAACGACTATCTCGTTTACGGTGTGACACCTGAGTTTATCAGGGAACACGGAAATCTTATGACATACTATCCACGCAGATTTTATGAGCTTTGCAAGGAAAATAATATGATCTTTCTTCAGGCTCATCCGTTCAGACCGTATATATTCAGAACAAACCCGAAATATCTCGATGGTTGCGAGGTGTATAATGCAAAGGGTATCAATACGGATATAAACAAAAAGGCTGAAATATGGGCTGAGAAGAATAATATGAAGATCCGTGTTGGTGGAACGGACTTTCACAGAGAATCTCATGCTGAAAATATGAGTGGTATTTTAACAGAGGAAAAAATAAACACCAATGAGGATTTGTTGAGGATTCTCAGAAGTGGTAGTTTTGAAATCATAAAGTAAGTTTAAAACAAGGGTGAAAGAGGATGAAACGCAGAAGTTCTGCAACTCCTGAAGAAAAAGCGGCGAAAAAAGAGCTTAAAATTCAGAAAAAAGCTGAAAAGAAAATAAAAAAGAAAAAACGTGCAAAGGTAAGAAGAAAGAGGTTTGCCGTTGTGCTTGCTGTCTTTCTTTTTGTGATGTCTCTGCAGACGGGTTCGATGTCTGTCAAGGAGCACATAGTGTTTGCCAAGGAAGGTCAATTCCAGTGTGACTGGTTTGATGAATCTCTTATATATCCCTATACCTATTCCGATTCGTATTTTGAACGCAGTGCCTATGAGTACAATCACGATCTGGCTTTGTTTGCTCTCTGCGTTTCAATGGCATCTTTCAGGTCGTTTGATGCTTCAGTGCCGGATGAGCATATCCGTAAGCTGTATAATGAGTGTGGTTATGACTGCACCTCGTTTGCCTACGGCTCCGAGGGTTATGATGAAATTGCCCTCGCTGTCGGCAGAAAGGACCTTGAGCTCAACGGTGAAAAAACGACTATTCTTATCGCAGCAATACGAAGCGGTAACTACGGTATGGAATGGGGTGGAAATGTCCGTATAGGAACAGGCGTAAACCACGAAGGGTTTGAAAATTCCAAAGATAAGCTGATGCTTTATTTCAATGAATATTTCAAGAATTTTGAACCATACGGCACGGTCAAGCTCCTTATTCCCGGATATAGCCGTGGCTCTTCAATCGGCAATCTCTTTGCAGCAGAGCTTATTGATGGAAGATATGTTGAAACCCTCGGCGATGAAGAAGACTATATCTCAAAGGCTCAGCTTGAAAATGAAAACATCTATTCCTATCTTTATGAAATTCCGCAGTGCACAAGTGACCCGAAGGCAGGGGACGAGATCTATTCAAATATTATCAACATAATAAATCCGAGCGATTATGTCCCGATGTTTGTTATGGATAATTTTGATTTCACCTTCTACGGTAAAAAGTATTTCCTGCCGTCTGCTTCACGGTGCGAAAACTATGATGAATTATACACGGCAGCGTGTGATGAATTCAGCTCGTTTATGTCCCATACGGGCAAAAAGCCGAATAAGTTTTTCTATTCTGAGGAAGATTCACTTTCCTGCGAAGCAATATTCAATCATCTTTTCTATTCTCTTGCAAACGATGTTATGATAAGCAGAGAGTATTATGTTGAAAATCTCGAAAAACCGATGATTTTCTTTGGTGGTCAGTATCTCGGTAAGAAAAGAGATGCAGGCGACTTCCTCGAAACTGTCGGTGTAATGTCTTATTCAACCGTTCAGGGCGTTCTGCCTTCAAGATACAATCAGATCAGAAATAACGGATATATCGCTTATCTTGCAGACTGTGTCGAGGTAAGTGACGCAGGTGCAGACCTGACGGATGAAGAAATTGAAGGCTTCTTTGAAATAATAGATAAGCTTCTCAATTATATAAAAATTAATTTCGGCAGCGTTAAATCGCTTATGTCGCAGCTGAATACGGTTGCTAATATTCATCAGCCGTATGTTCAGATGACCTGGATGCGGTTGCTGACTGAGGAGCAGATGCTTGAATATAACAACGATATCGATGATCCGCTGAGGCTGAATTGCTATATTCTTTCGCTGGATAAGGGCAGTAAGGGTAAGATTGACTTTGAATACAGTCTGCCCGATGCCGAAGTGAAATGGTCAAGCGAAAATGAAGCAGTTGCAAGTGTTGACAAAGACGGTGTAATCGTTGCGAAGGTCAAGGGCACAACAAGATTAAAGGCTGTGCTTTATGATGCTGACGGCAAAGAAGTTGAAACTAAATATGTTGATATTCAGGTAAGATAAACAATCAAAATCACAGGTCAAATAGAACAAGTGATTTGTTTTCAATAAAACACACCAAAAGGAAAAAGGATAGCCAATCTGAGCTATCCTTTTATTATTGTTCGGTATGAAATTTTATAAGCCTGTGTTGGTTCAATATTTAAATCAGATACATTGACGGATTATCCTAAGCGGTTGTTTCTGAGTGTATATAGGTGTGATTATGCCTCGCTCATTGAAGTTGGATCAGCAATGTTGACAGCAATTCTAAGGATTACCAGAGCATCAAAAGAGTTAATAAGGTCATCTTTGTTGACATCAGCTTTTTCTAAAGCCTCACCGGTCAGCTCTTCAGTTTTTACTGCGTGCTTAAGAACCAACAATGCATCCGAGGAGTTGACGGTTTTGTCGTCGTTTATGTCACCTTTAATGTCGACTTCCTGCTCAATAAAATGAATTCTCGCATTGAGTAAAGGCTCGTTGCCTTCAGCAATTTCAACCTGTTCCCACTCTTCCTGAGTGCCTGCAAAATAAACATCCTGAAGCTGGTTATCTTCCTCGAAGGCGCACAAACCTACTTTTTCAAGAGTTGACGGTAAGCTGACACTTGTCAAAGAACGGCAACCGACAACCGCATAGTCGGAAATCTCTGTTACACCATTTTCGAATATCACCGTTTCAAGCGATGCACAGTAGGAAAATGTATGTGGGCCGACAACCCTGATGTTGGAGGGTACAATGATTTTTGTTAATGATTCGCATCTGCCAAAAGTACACGTTAAACGATCGATGCCTTCAGGGATTCTGAATTCCGAGAGACTTCGGCAATAATGAAACGCGCTCTCTCCGATGTAAGTTACATTATCTCCTAATTCGATTTTTTCAAGAGAAATGCATTCGTCGAATGCACTATCTCCGATATGAGTTACATTTTCACTCATTTCAACTATTTTGAGATTATAACAACCTAAAAAAGCCCTGGCGCCTATTGCTGTTACATTTTTAGGAATTGTTATTGATTCAAGAGACTGGCAGTAATTAAATGTCCCAAACTGTATTTCGGTTATAGACTCCGGTAAGTTTATTTTTATAAGTGAATTGCAATAATAAAAAGCGTAAGAACCTATTTCCTTAACGCTTTCAGGGATTACAACCTCTGTAATTGACATGCAATAATAAAAAGCGTTTTCACTGATGCGGGTTACGGGAATTGAATCAATTTCTGCGGGAATTTCCATTTTACCGCTTGCAGACTCTGAACAATCAGTAATTGTGATTTCGCCGTCGGAAATTTCGTAGCTTAAAAATCCGTATGTCAGATTTTCTTCCGCTGCCCTCGGGAAAGCAACAAGGGTCAGCAATAAAGCCAACGATAAAAGCACTGTAAAAGATTTTTTGATTTTTTTCACTGTAATCACCCTTCTTTTTGATTAAGCCGATTTTACCGCATAACGCCCGTACTGCAAATAAAACCGACTTAATTATCAATAAATTTATTTTTCGACCATTAAAGCTGACGAGTCATATATGCATTTAACCTGAAACAAAATAATGGTTGTTGCCGAATTGCAGAAAAGCTCGTCGAAACGCTTGCTTTTTTGAGTGCAATAAGGCTGTTTTTTTGTTGTATATTATATACCTTCGATTCCCTTATGTAAACCCATTTGCAAAATTATACATTTTTCGGACAAAATTGTACACTTTTTTGAAAATAGGGGTGCGGTGACATTATAAGCCAAAACAAAATTGTCTCAAAATTATTATATGACAACTCGTCATATTTGTCAACACTTAATTATGACACAATGTCATAGGGTGATTAAATGCAAACAAGACTTAAAGAATTAAGATTGAATAGGGGAATCACACAAATCGCTTTACAGATGCAGACAGGTATTGAACAGGCTTTGATTTCGAAATTTGAGAGTGGTGAGCGAACACCGCCGACAGAAACACTCGTAATGCTTGCTGATTTTTACAATGTTAGTATCGATTATATCCTCTGCCGTACTGATAATCCTGAAATAATCAAAAACGCAGGGGTAACCAATGGTTCACACCGACCCTATAAAGGGTGATTGGCGGCTCTGCCCTGAAATGTGCCCCTGTTTTTAAGAAACTCGTTATATTCGCAGCGGATTTGTGGCATATCCGAATATAAACACATCAAATTTAAAAACCGCGGATTTATGCTCCGCGGTTTTGCATTTTTCTCAGAGTGATGTTTTTCATCCAGTTGATTTCTTCTTTTTCAATCGAGTTGAAAATTTTTAAAAGAATAAGATATACGATGATGCAGAAAAAAGTTGAAAAGACAGCGTTAGCTTTATTGCTGATTCCAACAACAGACGGAAAAACAATATCCTTCAAAGCACCTGAACAGATTACGCAACCGACGGGGATCACGATATCTCTGAAAAGGTCGATTTTAACTTCACTTACAACCGTGAGCCGTCTGAAGCTCAGGGCAAAGTTGATTATTTCGCTAAGAAATACTACGAAAATATAGCCTTTGACTGAAAGCATGGGTACGAGAATATAAACGCAGATAACACAGATTCCTGCATCGATTATGTTGTATCGCATATAGCTCATCTGCTGGTCAAGACCCTTTAAAATCCCGTCTATAGTCATATCCATATACATAATCGGAATGAGAGGCGAGAGCAGCCGTGTGTAAAAGGATACACCTTCTTCCGAATAAACAGCGAAAGATATTTCTTCAGCATTGAAATAGATTATTCCTGCTGTGCCGATTGAAAAAAGCAAAGCGATGTGGAGCACTCTCGCTGTCATATAACTTATGCGCGTGTGGTTTTTTACGGTGTATTGTGCAGAAATCTCAGGCACAAGAAGACCCGAAAGAGAGGAAAGCAGGGCTGAGGGATATAAAATAAGAGGAAGGCTCATTCCGTGAATAATTCCGTATGTTGCCATTGCCCCCTGAGGGTTTATGCCCGATTTTCTGAAACCGACAGGGATGAGCAGATGCTCAATCGTCATAAGGATAGAGCGCATCTGAGAGCCGATTGCATCGGGGACGGCTATGCGGAGAAGCTTCTTCGAAACTTCAGAAAAATGTCCTTTTTTACCTTTGCTGCTTGTTATTCTGTAAAGAGTGTAGGAAGAAAGCATTGAAAAAATCTCTGCGCTTGTTATGCCGAAAACAATCGCAATACATGAAGCCTCAAGCCCGTGCCCTGCAGCGCTTTTAAGTGAGAAAACGGTTATGGCTATTTTTAAAATCTGCTCACACAGCTGAACAAAGGTATAACGGAAAACCTTGCTTATTGCCGTGAAATATCCGTTGAGTGCAGAAGATACGGAAATGAAAGGCAGACTTAAGCTCAGCACCTTGAGGGAGGATATACTTCTTTCGTCACATATCCATTCGGTACCTATGAATGATGAAAAAACGAAAAGTATATATGCAAAAACTGTACCGCAGACAAGAGCATAGAAAAGGCAGCTTTTCATAATACGCCTTTCTGAAAATCTGCCGTCAGACAGATTGTCGGCAACAAGGCGCATTGATGCGAGCTTGATTCCACCTGATGCGAATGTGATTGCCATAGCGTAAACCGAGCTTATAAGCTGAAAAAGCCCTATTCCGTCTGCACCTATTTTATCTGTAAGATATGCATTGAAGCTGACGGCAACTGTCCTCATAATAAAGGATGTTGCTGTCAGAAGCAGTGTATTGTGTAAAAGCCTTTTTGCACCGGACATATAATCACTCCAACAAAATTATATGTCTTTAACTTTGTTTTAAGAATTGAAAATGTTTTTCTTATATGATATAATTCGCCCAAAGGGGGTATATTTATGAAAAAACTTTTAGCTGTTTTTCTTTCTGTGGTACTTGCTCTTTCGGCAAGTCTGCCGATTTTTGCGCAGACGGAAAGAGAAGAATGCACTTGTGGCAATATTCCCGTGATTTTTGTAACAGGATTTGCTTATACGGAGCTGGTTGCAAATGCAGGCACAGAGGATGAATACGGAGCATTCGGTGTTGAAACGGAAGCTATAACGGATATGATTAAAAATCTTATTCTTCCTTTGGTTGAGCTTATGTTTACGGGGAATTATGACAAGTTTGCTCATAAACTCAGTGCAGAGGTCAATGATCTTTTCTATGATGCAAGCTGTGATGAAAACGGCAATCCGAATAACCCTACGGTTGATATCGAGATTTATGATCCACCGTCATCTTATCATTTCAGAAACACCAAATCAACCTTCCGTTACGATTGGCGCAAGGATGTTTTTGATATAGCGGCAGAGCTTAACAATTATATCGAAGAGACAAAACGCCTTACAGGTCACGATAAGGTTGCACTAAGAGCTGAAAGCATGGGCGGCGCAGTAACGATGGCCTATCTTTATACTTACGGTTACGACAGTGTTGAAACTGTTATTATGCAGTCCTCAGCCTTTGAAGGCATTGAAATGATGACTTCTCTTTTTGTGGGCGATCTTTCGCTTGATGCGAAGTCTGTTATGAACTATGTCGGCAATTTTATGGAGGGTAATTCTACCGAAATGGTATTTTACCGTGCTCTTTATAACGCTCTTTCTATGCTCGCATATCACCCGGTTGTAAATCTTCTCGGTGGACTTATCGGAAATATTGAAGATGTGGTTTATGAAGATTGCATAAAGTCTCTGTTTGGTCATATTCCCGGTATCTGGGTGTTTGTAGCTGAGGATTCATACGAAGAAGCTAAAGAGTTTATGCTCGATGAGGAAGAAAACAAAGAGCTTATAAAGAAGATTGATAAATATCACTACGAGGTTATGAACCATAAGGAAGAGATAATAGAGGACGCAATGGCAAATGGTGTTAATTTTGCGATTATTTCAAACTACGGCAAGGCTGCTGTTCCTCTTGGCGAAGAGAGTGGCAATCAGAGTGATTTCCTTATCGACACAAAGCACACTTCGCTCGGAGCAACCTGCGCACCGTACGGTGAAAATCTCGGCGAAGGATACGTCCAGAAAATCAACGATGGTCACAATCATCTCTCACCCGATAATGTGATTGATGCTTCAACCTGTGCTTTCCCTGAAATCACTTGGTTTGTCAAGGATATGATGCACACCTGGTACACCGACGGATACAATGGATTTGCATATACACTTATCTACACACCTGGGCAGGAAACGATACACACATATCCGCAGTATCCTCAGTTCCTTCTTAATAATCAGGAAACAGAGGCGCTCGAACCTCTTACAAAAGAAAATTCGGATACGCAGAGCACAGATGTTGATTTCATAGCTCTTCTGAAATTGGCAATTGAAAAATCAGAGGGATAATATTTCAAAAGGCAGAGTCTGACTCTGCCTTTTCGTCATTTTTATCAAAATCAAAGTTGCGTTTAGTGCAATTTGATAATTTTGAAAAATCGACTATATTTTGCTGGAATTCATCCGTTTAATGTGCTAAAATTACAATGTGATTTTTAAAAGATTCAGGAGGTATTTTTATGAAAATCAAAAAAGCTTTAGCGATAATGTTGTCAATGGTTATCCTTGCAACGGGCACTGCTGTAGGTGCTTACGCTGCAGGTGATGTTGACTACACAATCAACAGTCCGTATGCAAATATAGATTGGTCAACCATCAATCAGTATAAAGCTGATCTTCACAGCCATTCAACGGTTTCTGACGGCGATCAGACTATCAGGCAGCAGATTGAAAAGCACTATGAGCACGGCTTTGATATTATGGCTCTCAGTGACCACGGTACGGTTGATTACGGTTGGGATAAAGATACTCAGGCTAAGACGATCCGTGTTGTTCTCTCTGTCAAGGAAGGCAACCGTCCTATTGATTTCCTTAATGCTTCAGGAGTTACGGATGCAGGCCTGAACTATACTTATGCAGATGATTATT
>JAZORX010000292.1:0-11248 GCA_045656845.1 Acutalibacteraceae bacterium
ATGGCTACGATCCGACTTCCTGTATATGGTCGGCGACGGTGGCGCAGAGCAGGATCCCAACGAATGGTGGGATGCTATGTGTACTACCACAAAGGAGCTTTTCAGCAAGACGGACATCAAGCCGTCACAGATTGCAGGTATCTCATTCTGTTCTCAGGCGCAGGGACTTGTACTTGTCGATAAGGACGGCAATCCTGTCCGCAGAGCGATGAGTTATATGGACCAGCGTGCAAAGGAAGAGCTTAAAAAATATATGGCGTACGGTATTCAGATCGCAGGTGCAAATATTGTTCCTCTTCTTAAGTCGCTCATCGCTACAGGTGCAGTTGCCTGCAGCGTTAAAGACCCTATTTATAAATATAAGTGGGTCGAGGCAAATGAACCTGAAAACTATAAGAGAACGCACAAGTGGCTCGATGTTAAGGATTTCCTCATCTGCCGTTGTACAGATGTTTTCGCAATGACTAAGGACTCTGCATTCGCAACTCTTCTTTATGATACAAGAAAGGGTAAGGAATGCTGGAGCAAGAGTGTTGCAGGTATCTTTGATGTCAATATGGATCACTTGCCGAAGATTGTTAAATCAACAGATATCGTCGGTAAGGTTACGGCAAAGGCTGCTGAGCAGCTTGGTCTGGCTGAAGGCACACCCGTATTCGGTGGTGGCGGTGACGCTTCTCTCATAGGTGTCGGTGCAGGCAGTGGTGCAGTTGGTGATACTCACATCTATCAGGGTACATCGGGCTGGGTAGGCACGGTTGTTGAAAAGCAGCTTGTTGACACATCAGCTATGATCGCTGCAATCGTCGGTGCAGACCCGGATACATTCAACTATTTCGCAGAGCTTGAAACAGCAGGTAAGTGCCTTGAATGGGTGCGTGACCATCTCTGCCTCGATGAAATCGGCATTTTCAAAGAGAAGCTTGATGTTACTCAGGACACTGAATCTGAGTATAAGAGTCTCTACGAGTATATGACAAAGGTTATCAACGAAGTTCCTGCAGGCTCAGGTGGTGTTGTGTTCACTCCGTGGCTTCACGGTAACCGTTGCCCGTTCGAAGATCCGAATGCTGCAGGTATGTTTTTCAACATCAGCATTGATACAGGTAAGTCTCAGATGCTTCGTGCAGTTATCGAGGGCGTATGCTTCCATCTTAATTGGATGCTTGAGGCTCAGAATAAGAAGATCAAGACTTCTGACACAGTCCGCTTCGTCGGTGGTGGTGCACTTTCAGATGTTACCTGCCAGATCCTTGCAGATATCACAGGCAAGACTGTTGAAACTGTTAACCGTCCGCAGGATATCGGTGCAGTTGGTGCAGCAGCTATGGTCGGTATTGGTCTTGGCGAAATCAAGAATGTTGCGAAGGTAAAGGATTATGTTCCTGCAGTTAAGACATTCAAGCCCAATAAGGCAAACAAGGCTGTTTATGAAAAGAATTATGAAGTTTTCAAAAACCTCTACAAGTGCAATAAAGAAAACTTCAAGCTCCTTAACGGCTGATAATAAATACATAAAACAAAATTGCCTTGTGTCTCAGTGCACAAGGCAATTTTAAAGATTGGCGGAAGATTTATGAAAAAAGAAAATCTGAAAAGAAAACTGCGCATTATGCGCAGAAAAAAATGGCCGATTGCGTTGATTGTGATTTTAATCGTTGCGATTGTTGCTGTGCCGGTTATTTCGTCAATAATTAGCACTAAAAAACGCCTTGAGCCTAAAACACCGTTGCCTCTTTCGGATGTTCTTACCCTTGAAAAGGACAGAGCGAGGATAACGCTGATTGCTCACAGAGGCTACTCTGCGCAGGCACCGGAAAACACTCTGCCTGCGATTAAAAAAGCAGCCGAATATGGTTTTGATTATGTTGAGATTGATATCCGTCAGACTAAGGATGGCGTCTGGGTGCTTATGCACGACGAAAACATAAAAACGGTCTGCGATAAAAAGGGTAAGGTTTCTTCTTATACTTATTACGACCTTGCTGCGTGTAATGTCGTCCGTGGTGCCAATGCTGAAGAGTATGAAAACCTGAAGGTGCCGACCCTTGAACAAGCTCTCAAATGCTGCCTTGAGTATAATATTATCCCGATGATTGAAATCAAGGATTACACTTCAGACGGCATCAATAAACTGCTTGAGCTTATCGAAAAATATGGGTTTACAGACAGCTGCTCCGTAATCTCATTTGAGCGTGAAGCACTCGAGCTTGTACGGGAGCAGAACAGAGATATAAAAATCTTCAAGCTTGTTTCAAAGCTCACGGACAAGGAGATGCAGAAATGCCTTGAAGCAGACAATATGGGTGTCAGCTTTAACGGAAACGAAAAGTCGAACACTCCTGAAAAAATCGAAGAGCTTCAGGAAAACGGAATTGAGCTTGCCTGCTGGACGATTGACGAAGCAGACACCATGATGAAATGGGTCAACGAAGGAATAACGACTTTTGTTACAAACAGAATTTATCATCATAATTAAAAAGCTGCCCAAATGGGCAGCTTTTTCAGATCATATTTTCATATTTTTCTTTCAGACTACGAAGAAGTTTCAAAGTTTCTTCTTCATTCTTCAGCGGAGCAGAATTTTCAGTCTGCACCGCTGAAGATGAACACACCTGCACCTTTTCCTCAACGATTGTATCATCCTCAGCTAGGTAATTTTCGGATGAAGAAGAGGGGTATGAATCCTCAAACGAATCGCATTCGGATTTAAGGCTTCCCAGGTCTGCATACAGATTAACAATATCATCAGACAATCTGGTGATATCCGAAAGAATTGAATCAATTTTTTCTCTTGCCTCCCTGACTTTACGGGAGGTTTTTTCAGTTATATCCTGCGCAATAATCTTTGCGTTTTCAACATAACGGTCTGCATAATCGACGGAATCTTTGACTATCTGAGCTGATGCTCTTGAAACACGAAATTTACTTTCAGCTTCGGCAATGCTTGCGGAAAGGTTTTCAATTTCGTCGTCTTTTTCCTTCATAACTCTTTCAAGCTCTGAAAGGGTCGCCTGAAGAGATTTTAATTCCTCGGCTTCTTTTTCGGCATCAAGAGCTTTTTCCTGAAGGTCAGCGATGCAATTCATAACCTGAACGCAATCAAAACCGCCGAAAACAGCTTTTTTAAGTATAAATTCTTTTTCCAAGGCTCATCACCTGAATTAATAAATATTATTTAACATCAGATGTGCAGTTCGGGCACTTAACAGCTTCGATGTCAATTTCTGAGCAGCAGTACGGGCACTTCTTTGTTGTCGGAGCTTCTTCTTCAACTTCCTTCTTCTTTGTAGCTTTATCAGCGATTGTGTTGATAATCTTGATGAAGCAGAAGATTACGAAAGACATAATGAGGAAGTTAAGTACAGCTGTTACGAAGTTACCCCATGTAACTGTTGCAGCGAATTCGCCTTCGCCTATCTTCCATACACGCTGTGAAAAATCAATATTACCTGTTGCCATACCTACAAGCGGCATTACGATATCGTCAACCAAAGATTTAACGATTGCCTGGAAAGCACCACCGATGATAACACCGACTGCAAGATCAACAACGTTGCCTCTTAAAATAAACTTTTTGAATTCACCAAAGAATCCCTTGCCTTTTTTCATAAGAGTACACCTCTTCAAAATATTATTTGGAAAAATTGTATCACATCTGAAATTCAATTTCAATATTTAAATCACAAAATAAACGAGCAAAACACGAATTTTGTCAAAAAAACATCAATATCTTGTTTTAGAAAAAATAAAGGAGCCTTGATTCAGGCTCCTTTTAAACTTATTCTCTGTGCCACTTAACACCCTGAGCTGTATCTTCAAGAACGATGCCCATAGCCTTGAGCTCGTCACGGATTCTGTCAGCCTTTGCCCAGTTTTTGCTCTTTCTTGCCTCTGTACGCTGTGCGATGAGAGCCTCAACCTCGCTGTCAAGGTCTTCCTTCTTTCTGTCGTAAACAAGACCGAGCACATCGCAGAGCTCATCAAAGAGCTTTGCAGCAGCTTCGCAGTTGCCTTTTACGGGTGCATCTGTGATAACCTTTGAGTTGATATCGCGAACAAGCTCAAAAACAGCAGAAATAGCATCTGCAGTGTTGAGGTCATCGTTGAGAGCTGCGATAAACTGCTCACGGCGTTTTTCAAGCATTGCTGCGATTTCTTCAGAAACTTCACCGTCAGCTGCATTGCCAAGAGTAAAGTCAAGGTTATCACGGCAGGTGTAAAGTCTTGTAAGAGAAGCCTTGCACTGCTCGATAACATCTGTGCTGTAGTTGATCGGGCTTCTGTAATGAGATGAGATCATAAGGTAACGGATAGGCTCATAGCCATATTTTTCAGCAACATCACGGACTGTGAAGAAGTTGCCGAGTGACTTTGACATCTTGACATTGTCAACATTGATGTAGCCGTTATGCATCCAGTAATTTGCAAAGGGAGAGCCGTTGCAGCATTCGCTCTGTGCAATTTCGTTTTCGTGGTGGGGGAAGATGAGGTCCTGACCACCGCAGTGGATGTCGATTGTATTGCCGAGGTAGCGTCTTACCATAGCTGAGCATTCAATGTGCCAGCCCGGTCTGCCGTGACCCCAGGGTGATTCCCAATAAGGCTCGCCCGGCTTTGCACTCTTCCAGAGAGCGAAGTCCATCGGCTCTTTCTTAACTTCACCGACCATAATTCTTGCACCTGCCTCAAGGTCCTCAAGAGGCTGATGAGAAAGCTTGCCGTATTCGTCAAACTTTTTGGGGCTGAAATAAACATCACCGTCAACAGCATATGCATAGCCTTTTTCGATAAGGCTTGAAACAATATTGATAATTTCGTCGATGTTTTCTGTTGCCTTCGGGTGAACCGTTGCTTCACGGATGTTCATACCCTTAACATCTTTCCAGAATTCTTCGATGTATTTTTCGCTTACCTCTTTGTAAGTGAGGTTCTCTTCATTTGCACGCTTGATGATCTTGTCATCAATATCAGTAAAGTTCTGAACGAAGCGAACATCGTAGCCGATATATTCAAGGAAACGGCGAAGAACATCAAAAACACAGAGAGGTCTTGCGTTACCGATATGGATAAAGTTATAAACCGTAGGTCCGCAGGCGTAGATTTTTACTTTGCCTTCTTCAATTGTTTTAAGCTCTTCCTTCTGTCTTGTGAGTGTATTAAATACTTTCATTGTTCTGTTCCTCCATCTTCTTTTTTAGTTTGTCTATTTCTGCTCTCAATTTGCAAAGCTCCTGAGAAATCGGGTCGGGGATATGCACCTGATCAAGATCCTGAACCTTTTTTCCGTTGCGTCGGACAACCCTTGCAGGTACACCGACGGCAGTTGAATTTTCAGGTATTTTATCAAGCACGACGGCACCTGCTGCGATGTTTGTATTGTCGCCTACGGTGATGGGGCCGAGCACCTTTGAACCTGCACCGATGAGAACATTGTTGCCGATTGTCGGGTGTCGCTTACCTGTATCTTTACCCGTACCGCCGAGTGTTACTCCCTGATAGATTGTAACATCGTCGCCTATAATCGTTGTTTCGCCAATAACGATTCCCGTTCCGTGGTCGATGAAAAATCTTCGCCCTATCTCGGCACCGGGATGAATTTCAATACCCGTTCTTCTAACATTTCGTTGCGAGATCATTCTTGCGATGAAAAACATCTTTTTCTTGTAAAACCAATGGGCTTTACGGTGGCTTCTGATTGCCTTGAATCCGGGGTAGAGAAGCATAACCTCAATCGCTGAATGTGCGGCAGGGTCACGGTCGAGGACACATCGGATGTCCTCTCTCATTCTGTCAAACATAAAATCAACTCTCTTTCAAAAGCGGTCAGAGAATACGGAAAATAAAAAAAGCTCCATCGCCCATAGGCGACGGAGGCGGTATTCCGCGGTTCCACTCCGACTTATTACTTTTTAGCCCTTTAACGGTGGCTTCCGCGCAGAGATACTCAAAAGCTTTTCCCCCTGCGTGCTGGCGGGTGCATTTCACAAATCGCGTCATAAGAAGCTTTCACCACAATGCTTCATTCTCTGCTATGACGAAGAAGAGCTACTTCTCCCGATAAACGCATTTAAGTTCAATATATTATACTACTATTCTGATTAAAAATCAAGTGTTACAGTCTGATTTTGTGTCAAATAACCCACAGCGACATAAACTGTAATAGGCATATGATTTATTGCTTGCGTATGCCGAATAAATATAAAGGAGCCAATCAGGTTGAATAATTCACAGTATACTCATCATGTTAAGCCGATGGGTTATTATAAACCGAGATTTGCAGATGACTGCGGCTGTAAAATGACGGCCTTGCCCGAGAATCCTCAGGTTGCAATGATGTATGTTCCTTTTCAGACGGATATGACCACCTACGACGAAATGACGGCACTCAGATGCGGAACACTTTTCCCTGTTCTGAATAAGCCTTTCCTCGGAAGTGGTAACAGATGACAAGGTCAATGATTCTGCAAAGGCTCGATGCCGTGCAGTTTGCGATGTGGGAGCTTCATCTTTATATGGATACTCATCCGGAGGATCTCGCTGCACTTTCGCTTTATAAAAAGTATGAAGAAATGAACGAAAAACTCGTTTGTGAATACGAAGAGCAGTTCGGCCCGCTTTACGGTGATTCCGACCCGGGCGTATCGTGGCTGAAAAATCCGTGGCCGTGGGACATAGGAGGTAGTTGCTGATGTTTGTCTATGAGAAAAAGCTGCAATATCCCGTTAAAATTACAAATCCTAACCCGAAATATGCACAGATAATCATTTCGCAATATGGTGGCCCTGACGGTGAGCTTGGTGCGTCACTCCGTTATCTGAGTCAGCGCTACTCGATGCCGTTTGCAGAGCTGAAAGGACTTCTGACGGATGTCGGAGTCGAGGAGTTGGGTCACCTTGAGATGATCGGAGCAATCGTTTATCAGCTGACGAGAAATCTCACTCCCGAGGAAATCAAAAGAAGCGGTTTTGACACTTATTTTGTTGACCATACGACGGGCGTTTATCCGACGGCTGCAAGCGGTTTACCGTGGACGGCAGCAAGTATGCAGTCAAAGGGCGACCTTATTACAGACCTCGCTGAAAATATGGCTGCCGAGCAGAAGGCAAGAACAACTTACGATAATATCCTGCGTCTTGTCGATGACCCCGACGTGCGTGAGCCGATCAAATTCCTTCGTGAAAGAGAAATTGTTCACTTCCAGCGTTTCGGTGAGGGACTCCGCCTTGCAACGGATAAAATGGACTGCAAAAACTTCTATGCATTCAATCCGAGCTTTGATAAAAACTGCATCAAATAAAAAAACAGGCAGGATTTCCTGCCTGTTATCTTTTATAATAGATATCCGGTTACTATTCCAAGCGCTGCTGCGAGAACAATTATGATAATCGGGTGAACCTTCTTGAAAGCAAGGACGGTGCACAGCGCAAAAATTGCAAGGTAACAGTAGAATGCAATATCCTTGAGAGATACCATAAGACCTGCTATTGAAACACCTGCAGGGAGGAAAACCGTCAACGCAACGGAAATAATTGCTGAGCCTATAAGACCGACGACTGCAGGCTTGAGACCCGTCATACATCCTTTGACAACAAAGCTGTTTTTGAATTTTTCAAAACATTTTGCAACGATAAGGATGACAACGAAAGACGGAAGCACAACGCCTAATGTCGCGCAGAATGAACCGAAGATTGAACCGAAAACTCCGTAAGAACCACCGACCTCTGAGCCGACATATGTCGCCATATTGATGGCAAACGGGCCTGGCGTACTTTCGCTGACAGCGATGAAGTTGACAACATCTGCAAGCTTCATCCAGTTATGTGCCACAACCTCCTCCTGCATAAGAGGGAGCATTGCGTAACCACCACCGAAGGTGAATGCACCTATTTTGAAAAAGGTGAGGAAAAGATCAAGAAAGATGTTCATTTCTCATTCCTCCTTTTTCTTGCAATTACGGAGGTAATAAGACCGAATACTGCACAGCCGATGATAACAAAAAGAACATTGATATCAAAGAATGCAGTGATTATAAATGAAGCTGCGATAACAATGTAGGAAACAAGATTTTTCGGAGCTTTTTTATACATTCCGACAAGTGCTTTGATAAGAAGAGCAAGAACACCTGCACGGATACCGTTGAAAGCATACTGAACAGCTTTGATGGATTGAAACTCTCTGAGAACAAACGAAATAACAAGGATGATAACGAAAGAGGGGAGAACAACGCCCGTCGTTGCGAAGAATGCGCCCCAGAAACCTGCTACACGGTAGCCGACGAAAGTTGCAGAGTTGATTGCAATCGGGCCGGGAGTAGACTCTGCAATAGCGATTATTTCGAGGATATCGTCATCAGTTATCCACTTTTTCTTTTCGACGATTTCTTTCTGAATGATGGGGATCATAGCATAACCACCACCGAAGGTGAATGCGCCTATTTTCAGAAAGGTGATAAAAAGCTGAAGGATTTTTGAAAATTTACTCATAGGTTACTGTTCCTTTTTGATTTTGTCTTTAAATTTATCGGGGACTGAAATGAAATCCCAAGGGTTCTTTTTGTTTGTGTTGTCGATATCGTCACGGATGAGCTTGTAGATAGTTGCTGCGATGGGGACTGCGATAAGCATACCGAGGATACCTGAAACGGCACCACCGATTGTTACTGCAGCGAGAACCCACAGTCCCGGAAGACCTGTTGATGTGCCGACAACCTTCGGATAGATAAGGTTACCTTCAATCTGCTGAAGGATAATGACGAAAATAATGAAAAACAAAGCTTTGATAGGAGAGTCCATAAGAATGAGGAAAGCACCGACACCTGCACCGATAAGTCCTCCGAAAATGGGTATGAGAGCAGTAAAGCCCATAAGAGCACCGATCATCGGAGCGTACGGAATCTGGAAAATAAGCATACCGATTGTGCAGAGAGTGCCGAGGATAACAGCTTCAAGGCACTGACCGACGATGAAACGGTGGAAAGAATCATTAAGTGTTGAAAGAATCTGATATGATTTTCTGTAAACTTTATCAGGAAGGTATGTTGAACCTATTTTTCTGACCTGACGAAGGAGTCTGTCTCTTTCAAGCAGAACATAAACTGAAATAATAAGAGTGATAACAATGTTTGCAATTGTGGTGAAAATAGATGTGATTGCCGTGAATGCAAATCCGACAGTGTCGCCTATACCAGCAGCAATCTTGTCGGACATTTCTCCGAGCTTTTCCTGCCAGTTGAAATTGCTGAGCGCATTGACAACATTTTTGGAAAGGAATTCGTTTTCGTTGAATTTCTGCACAATGAAATCAACAGTCGGAGGTATTTTGGAAAACAGCATCTTGATACATTCAACAAACTGAGGAGCAACGATGACGATGATCGCTGCGATTATTCCTACAATTGAAATGAGAGCTGCAAAAAGACATACAAACTTTCGTAATTTTATAACACTTTTTTTCGTACTGTTCGGGAAAAAGTGCCTCTCATAAAAGCTCATAAGAATGTTTATGGGATAGGCTATGATAAAGCCGAAAATGATAGGTGATGCAGCAGAAATGATTCCATCAATACCATTTGAAATATCCGGCCAATGCTGCGTCAAAAGATAAACGATGATGATTGCAGCTGAAATGCTGAATATCAGTTTCAGATCGATTTTTTTCAAAATTAACCAACTCCTTTTTATTTTCTGTCCCTTAAATTAAAGATAAAATATTATATCACAAACATATTAAACAATCAACATTATTAGTATAATGTTTTTGTGAAAAGGTGCTGAATAAAAAGTAAAAACAGGCGGGTAAAAACCTGCCTGCTTTCATTTTATTTAAGGTTGATTTCAATGCAATCGTATCCGAGAAGACGGTTGCTGACTGCGTCGGGCTGATGTCCTCCGATATAGAGCTTCAGCTCTCCGTCAGGAGTGATTCTTTCACCGTTTTCATTAACAGCCTTGAGCCAATAAGTGTCAATATCGAATGTTACAGTTACTGTTTCGCCTTTTCCTATCTCAACGGAGTTTATACCACAGAGCTGGAAATGTGGAGTGTATGTTCTGCTGTCTGTGAATTTTGCGTAAACCTGAGATTTTTCAATTCCCTTGAAGTCGCCCGTGTTCGTAACTTCAACGCTTACCTTTACGCTGTTCTCGTTGCTTTCAAGAATCTTTGCGTTATTATAAGCAAAACTTGTGTAAGAAAGACCATAGCCGAAGGGGTAGAGAGCTTCGCCTTTGATGTAACGGTAAGTCTTGCCCTGCATATCGTAATCAAGGAAGCTGGGAAGATCATGATTCTCGTCATAGATTGTGACAGGTAACTTGCCGCAGGGTGAGAATTCACCTGCAAGAAGGTTAGCGATTGCAAGACCACCCGTTGAGCCGGGATACCATGCGTGAATGATTGCCTTTGCCTTGCTTCTTACCTTTTCGCCAACGTCGATTGAGCTGCCGCACATAAGAACAACGACAACATTTTCACATTCATCGCATACAGCCTCTGCAAGCTTCTGCTGAGTTGCGGGAAGGGTAACGAATTTCTTGTCGCCACAAGCGGTATAGTCATTGTCGTAGCCTGTGTCTTCGCCTTCGATTGAGCAATCAAGGCCGAGAGCAAGGACGGTGATATCAGCCTGAGCTGCTGCTGCAACACCATCACTGATGAGGTTGCCGAAGCCGCCCCAGTCATTCTGCCTTTCAATGCAGTAGTTTGTTCCTTTTTCAACTGTGATGTGAGAATCCTTGAAGACTCTGCGCATACCGTCTGCAACGGTTATGTATTCTGAAGCATAGGCGTTGTAGTTACCCTCAAGAGCCGTGACGGACAATGAGTTCGGGCCGACAACTGCGATTTTCTTCTGAATGTTTTTGTCAAGCGGAAGGAAGTTATCTTTATTGTGAAGAAGAACGATACTTTCCTGAGCTGCTTTGAGGTTAAGCTCTCTGTGCTCTTTACAGTCGAGCTTATCGTAGCTGATGACTGAATATGGTCCTGTTTCTTCAAATTCACCAAGAAGGAAACGAATTGTATAAAGTCTTTCTGCAGCTGCTGTGATGTCATCTTCAGTAACGAGGTCTTCTTCATAAGCGTCGATAAGGTGCTGATAAATTTCACCACAGTTGAGGTCGCAACTGTTCTTAAGAGAAACAGCTGCAGCCTCTGCCTTTGTAGAAACATATTTGTGATGCTCATAGATATCGTTAAGAGCGCCGCAGTCAGAAACGAAGTATCCGTCAAAGTTCCAGTTTTTACG
>JAZORX010000293.1:0-9301 GCA_045656845.1 Acutalibacteraceae bacterium
CCTTCAATAAAACTCTAAATCACGCACCTAAATCGGTCCCACACCATCCGTGCTGTGACAGATACAAGTTGCATACTTGCCTTCCAATTCCGGAAATGCCGCCAGATATTCTCTCGTCACCTTATGGAGAATCTCTTCCCGATACATCGGGTCAATCAAAGACATGCAGCATCCCTTGAAGCCCGCACCGGAGAAGCGACCGCCATAGATTCCCTCGGTTCTCGTCATGATCTCATACAGCTCTTTCAGCTCGGGCGAGCCGGTCTCCCAGCTGTAAATTGAAGACCTTCCGCTCTCAAAGGAAAGCCGACCAAATGCCTCAATATCGCCTCTGCGCCATGCTTCCGCACTCTCCTGCACACGGAAGAATTCCGTGTACCAATGCTCGGCACGCTTGCGCCAGTTTTCGGGAAGTTTGTCTTTATATTCGAGATACACCTCATAAGGAACATCGCGGAGATTTGTTTCTTCAAACTTGCCGTATTCCATGCCTGCATAAGCTTTGAGGGCATAGGCGGCACTTCTGCACTCATCAACTCTCATATTGAATGCAGAACCTGCAAGTGAGCGCTCGAGGCCGCTGAAAAAGATTGCGATTTTATAGGGCTTCATGTCAGGATTTTGAGGAATAAGCTCATATGTATCATCCTGCAAATCCATATAGAGAAGATGTTCTTTTTTGCAGTAAACCTCGCATGATTGGTCGAGCTTTCCGCACGAAACGCCGACATAAGCATTCTCGGCTTCCTGTGAAATAGTTATAAGCTCTGTAGGAGTGAGCTCGATTGAGTTCATTGTGCAAAGAGCCGAAAGAAAAGTTATAATAACAGCCGCAGACGATGAAAGACCGCCGATAGGAAGCTCACCGTCAACAACTGCGCAAAGTCCTCTGCGCAAAGGATAACGCTTGTTGAGTGCGATTGTTGCACCGCGCAGATGGTCTGCCCAGTCGCCCTGAACAGTTTCGGGAGTTGCCGCAACGTGCCACTGTGCTCTTTTATCAAACTGCATTGACTTGATTTCGATAACACCGTTTTCCTTGGGTCCGTATGCGATATGTATGCCCTTGTTAATAGCGAAACCTGTGATTTTGCCAAGCTGATGGTCGCTGTGCGCACCAATCGGGCAAATTCTGTACGGTGTGAAAGCAGTATATTGAGCAGGCTTTTTATATGTTTTTTCAAACGTTTCAACAGCAGTCATTTTTAAAATCCTCCGTTGCTGACTATAATCTTTTATATTATAACCTATAAAAAGAAATCCGTCAATTATATTATAAACCGACTCTTGATACCTTTGTCCTCTTATGATATAATCAAGCAAAAACCACACGGGGAGCAGAAAGAATGAAAAAGATTATCAGTTTACTCCTGATTTTAGCAATGCTTGTTATGATTCCGTTTGAGGTTTCTGCACAGGAAACTTCTTTCGACACGGGAATTGTTGATCTTCCCCCGAAGTCAAACGAACCGACTGAAATCAGAACACGCAAAAAGGTTGACGGACTGCGTATGTATGTTGACGAAGAAAATCCTCTGTTCATGATAAGAAACTGCCCTATCTGGGGCGGTCCGCAGACGGGTGAAGCCTTTGCGGAATATGCAATCAAAACATACTATGCGCTTCCCGAGGACATCAGAAATTTTGCGGTAATCTATATTGACGAGGGCACAACGGATATGACTCCCGCAAGACAGCTTGAATTCTGGGACGAACTCCTGACGATAACGGATTCCGCAAATGTTCCGATTGTTTGCCAGAGCGAATGTTTCTGCACCAACAAAACCCGTGACCCTTTCACTCAGGAGGAACTTTCCGCAGTGTTCAAAGAGCATCCGTCACTTATCGGCTTTGTTCAGGTTGAGCTATCAACAAACGGTGTTACAAACGAAAAACTTGCTTATGACGAAGTAACCGAAGATAACGGTGTTAACAAAAACATTCTTGCAAGACTTAAATCCTGCATAAAAGCCTGCGCTGAAAACGGCGGACTTTTCATATGGCAGGATATGGAATATATCTATTGGAAAAAAGCTAACTATGTCAACCATATTCTAAAGGACAGAGAGCTTTATGACCTTCTGAAAAGCAACACTGAAAATATAATAATTATGGATAAACACAACGGCCACGGCAGACATTTTGCAAGTCAGTCAAACATTCTCGGTTGCTGGCTCGACGATGTTTGCGGTAACTGGGGCGTGAATCTCGAAAACTTCCTTTGGTACGAAGAAGGCTTTATTGAATACGACGACCTCGGCGTTGCCCCGAATGAGCCCGACCCCATCACAACAGTAAAATATCCCCCTGCCCTTTTCGGAATCGATATGATAGCCGATATGGTAGGCGGTGCAACGGTTTATGCAATCGAGGGTACATTCAGCAGAGGCGGACTTTATCATTTCGTTGACGGTGAGGTAGTCCTCACTCCGACATTCTACGATGTGCTTTATCCGATTTATCAGATGATTCTGAACGGCTCAGTGCCGAGCAAAGATCAGGTTAAAGAAAAAATCAAGGTTGCCTATAAAATGTCGTTACCGACATCATGGGCACTCAGCGGTAATGATGCACATCTTCTTCAGGGTCTTTACTGCGACACTTTTACCCTTCTTCATGAAAAGATAGACAACATCTATTTTGACTGCACCAAAACATGGGTCCCCTCAACGGGAAGATATTTCATAATCCCCATTCTTCCGATTTATTCAAACCCTGAAGAGGTGCTTCCCGAGAGTGATATCCTCAACGATTTCAGCTACTTCTTCAATCTTCTTTTCATAAATCCAATAAAAACAAAGTTTTTCAATAAGCGTTATGAACAAACTTATACGGGCGACGGTGTTTTGTTTGACATAAACGATTATGTTTATATCTTCAACAGCAACGAAAACAAAACAATCGACAGCGAACAGACCGTAAGCTACACTTTACCGAAGAGCAAAATAGAAATCAACACCAATTTTGTCGCTCACACTTATGCGATAATCAACGAAAACGAAGAAAAAATCGAGATTGACTTATGCAATCTCCGCCTTGATACCGATGCAGTGTGTGCAGGTCTTGAAAGCGAAGATCAGTTCATGAGAGCCTATGCCGCAGGCGGAAAGATGAACAATCCGAGAGATTTCAGAACATCCGTTATTGAACTTTCGGGATTTGACACTCCGCCGAGCGTCAACGCGTCAGGTTCAAACGGCGCAAAAGGCAGAGCCGAATGGAACGAAGAAACAAAAACGTTGACTCTTACCGTTATTTCAAACGGCGAGGTAAGGATTACGGTTGAATAAGTATAATTCCATGCTTTTCCATGACAAAAATCAATATTTAAATGTTACTAAACCGCACTTCTTTAGTGCATTGACACTCAAACCTTTCTATGTTACAATTTATTTGTAATTAAGAAAATTAATTTCCAGGTATGTTTGGTTCAGTATTTACAGCACCTTCTGAGGTTCCCTCAAATCATTCTTTGCAGGAGGAATTTGCAATGGATAATCTCGCTATCAAAGGAAGAACTCAATTATCTTTTCTGCATTTAGCGTATAAAATCGGAAAAAAGTTAGGGAAAAAAGATAAAGAAATCACAAAATTATTTTTAGACAAGCCTGTCAGAACAATCCCCTCTCTTTCAGATGATATAGCACAGTTTATTGAGAACGGCAAACCGATGTTGCTTGCACGTTTGGGAGGAACCGAAGGCGTTATTGCAGGACAGTATTGTGAGCGCAAGCTGAAAATGAGAGAAGATTACAGTAAAGAAATGCTTGATTGGCTATTTACCACATCAGGTTTTTTTGCTGACGATTATGACGACAAGACCGAAGCTGTAGATAAATATGCCGAATTAACCATAGAGGGAATACCTGACTGCGATTATTTGTCTGCAATGTTTCCTTCAAAAATTTATATGCCGTACTTTTTCAAGAGATTTGCACAAAACGCAGTGCCTACGTTTTCTGATTTGGGTCCGTATTTTGATATAGAAACAGACAAAACCTGGGTCAGAGCACTTAAAGGAAAAAAAGTTCTTGTTATTAATTCTTTTACAGATTCAATAGAGTACCAATACAAAAGAAAAGATAAGTTGGTAAACGACCCCAAATTTGAACTTCCCGATTTTGATTTACGTGTTTATAAAACGTACGTTACTCAAGTAGGAGAAAGACCCGGCGGCTTTAAGAATTCATTTGAAGTGCTTGAAAAAATGTTAAATGATATTAAAAAAATAGATTTTGACGTTGCACTCATCGGTGCAGGCGCATATGGTTTCCCGATAGCTGTCGAAATCAAGCGCATGGGTAAAGTTGCAATCGAAACTTGCGGAAGAACACCTTTGTTTTTTGGTATCTATGGTGAAAGAGATGTAAAATTCGGCATTGAGGAAAATATGACCGATGCATGGATAAGACCTATGGAAGAACCTCCGAAAAAATTTAAAGAAGTTGAAAATGGATGTTATTGGTAAATGGGAGAGAATGTATGGATATTAATAGAAAAACTATCAGAATTAATTTTTGTGGATGTGGAAATGAATTTAAAGCAAACAATAATTTGATTTTAAACATATTAAAAAAACACTTTACTGTCGAAATATCTGACAATCCCGATTATGTCATTTGTGGAATAGGCGGAAATCATTTCGAATATATGAAGTATAATTGTGTCAGAATTTTACTTATGACAGAAAATTTTTCTCCCGATTTTACAGTGTTTGATTATTGTATCGGTTTTGATTATTTGGAGTTTGGCGACAGATATTTTCGTTTACCCTATTCATTTCAATCCAAAAGCGGAGAACCTTGGATTCCTCAAATTGTTTCAGAGGAAGAGGCACGCAAGTATCTGTTGACAGATAAAAAACACTTCTGTAATTTTATTTACCGACACCCTTCCTCGCACGGAGTAAGAGAAGAAATATTCGATAAAATAAGCGAGTACAAAGAAATAACATCGGCAGGAAACTTCAGAAATAACCTTTCAGGAAAAACCTCAAACTACTCCAATGAAGGTGGAGCCCTCCGCATAAATCGCAATGAAAAATTAGAATATTTAAAAAGTTCTAAATTTACAATCGCGTGCGAAAGTGTTATTTATCCCGGATTTGAAACTGAGAAAATAGTAGATGCCTTTTTAATGCATTCTATACCTATTTATTATGGATCAACCACGATTACTAATACATTCAACAAAAAAGCCTTCATTAATGTTGGAGAAACTGGCTTGGACGAAATGCTTAATATGGTTAAAGACATCGACAATAATGACGAAAAATATGTTTCCATGTTAATGGAATGTCCTCTAAACGATAGAATGTCGGTTCAAAAACTATACGATGATTTAGAAAATTTCTTGATAAATATTTTTTCATGTGAACCTATTTTGCGTAGGCCACAATACTATTACGTAGACGCAGTAGAAGCAAGTTTAAAGCAGCTATATGATTCGAAAGTAAAAAGGAATAAAAGCTACAAAAAGTTTATCAGAAAAATCAAAAGAAACATTGCAAAAAAATTATAAAAATACATACTATAAATATGATAAAGTAAAGGCGCTATTATTAGATAACGTCAAAAAGTCTGTGTTGTTAAACTGCCCCAAATTGTGCTGACAGTACAATTTGGGGCAGTTTGCAGAGGGAGCCGCTTTTATTATATATCAATTATATCAAGCTCAACAAGCTTATCTATAAATTCCTTCGTGTCGGCGAGTGCTTGTTCTTCGGTGACATCGTATTCATCATACAGTCTTTGCGCAAGTTCCTCTGCGGAGTTGCATTCGGTAAGATTGTTCCAGAGGAAGCATGCAGATTCTGTGAGCATAAAAAATCCGTTATGGTCTTTGAGTGCGTTTCCGACGGGAACAAGAATTATATCCACTCCGACTTTTCGAAGAATCATATCTTTTTTAATTGTCATTGTCACAAACACTCCTTTCTGCAAGAGTGAAAAGATGCTTTGTCATACGGCAGATATACTGCGGCGTTTTGCCGAAATCGCCCGTCTCCGCCTTGCACATAGCCGCACACACATTGCAAATTCCCGCATATTTACAGGTAAGACATTCTTCGGGAAGTCTTATCTGTTCCGTTGCCGATTTAATATCCTGCCACGCTTTATCAAAGCCGTCAACAAGAGGTCTGCTGACGGGTTCGGGCATCATTCCGCAAGGCATCATTTCGCCCTCTGCGGTTATCCAGTAAGAGGATTTCCCCGCTCTGCAGCGGACTTTGTTTTCCGTCGGTCCTTTGGGGAGCAAAAGCATTTTCTTTGCTCTTCCAAGATAAAAATCTTTATCCAGACGGTATTCATCGATAAGAGAAATATATTCAGCAGCCGCCTCGGGAGTGAAACGGGAATCCTTGTTTCCGCTTCCGATTCTGACGGACGGATATGTGTAGGTTGTAGGTTTCAGCGGAATACACATTTCCTTTGAAATATCTGCAATTTTTTTGTAATCGGATATGTTTTCGGGGGTAAAAATCGTGTTGAAACGAACGGATATTCCGAGCTCTTTCATCTGCTTTACCGAACTCATAACTTTATCAAATGCATCGTTACGGCAGAGTTTTTTGTATGATGAATTATCTGCACCGTAGAGCGAAATATTGATGCGTGTGGGGGGCAATTCATTAAAGAGCTTTGTATATTTTTCAAGCAGACTTCCGTTTGTGTTTATTGAAATAAGAAATCCCATTTTTGCAAGAGTTGTATAAATCTTTTCAAAATCGTCACGCAGCAAAGGCTCTCCGCCCGTAAGAAGCAGAAACACAGTGCCCGCATCCTTTGCCTGACGGGCAAGATTCAGCCAATCTTCTGCAGACAGCGGATCCGTTTTCTGTGCGCAATCGTGAACATAACACATTTCACAATTGAAATTACAACGTTGTGTAAGCTCAAAAGTGCCTGAAACAGGTATGCCTTCACGTGCGCCCTTATCGTGAAGATATTTTACCATTAAAGGCTCTGCAAAATCGGACATAATTCTCTCTCCAGATACCTGACTGCGCTTTCATCGGCAAGGCAGGCATAGTCATATACCGGCACGCTTCGGCTTAACTTCTGCACGAAATCAAACAGCATGCCCGTAAATTCCCGTGAACAATGCACGGGGTAACAGTTTTTGTATAATTTAAAAAATGCTTCATCCGAAACAAGTCTCTGCGCATTGTTTGAATCAGCCTGCTCAAGACTTATCACGGCTTTAAGCGGTAACACCCTGTTCAGGCAGTCTTTTGACGAACCCGAAAAAGGCAGTCCCGATGCATAAAAGACACCGTCTTTTTCAAAAATGAAGGTTTTGTCGCCGTTAACAACAACGGCATCGGCATACTCTTTCCAGAGATTTGCCTGCGTTGACTTTCCGATGTTGCAAGGTCCCGTGAAAAGAATTGCACCGCCGTCTTTTTCTATAAACGATGAGTGAAGCACACATCCGTTGCTTCCGACGGCAATCTCCTCGATACCGACAAGCGAAAATATCACGTCTGCACGGAGCATATCACGGTATTTTTCATCAATGATAATATTGATGTTTTTACCGTCAACAATACGGCAAGCATAGTATTCATCATCATTATCATGCGATTTATAAAAGCAACGCAAAGTACCGTTTTCATAATCGCATACTCTGTCGTGCGAATCATAACACGGATTTTCAACAGTCTGCGGAAGAACGGATGAAAATTCAACAGTAACTTTGTAATCGGTTTGCTCACCGTCATACGAAAACAAAGAATACGGCTCTGCATTTTCAAAATCCGTCTGTAAATTTACCTCTACGGTAAAATTACCGATTTTATACTTTTTTATCATCATAGCTTGTAAATATAATACTGCAATTGTTTTCATTAAGCTCGGGAGCTTTGACATAAGTCTGCGAATCCGCTTTGATTCCGTCCACACGGATTTTGTATGTCACACTGCCGTTAACCAAATCGTCTTTTTTATCCTTGTAATAAATGTATATATCGGATTCTATATCCTCACCTGAAATATTTCTGACCGATACTGAGCCGTCAAGAACACTTATCTCGAGTTTGTCATCATTCATAACAGGCGGATTTTCAAAAATTATCTTATCTTTTGTCTGCCATGCTGTGTAAACCTCAGCGGGATTGCTTCCGACATCTTCGTTGCAAAGAAGCACCGCCTTTGTACCTCTGAGCAATGCCGAAACATTGAATGTCAATGTTTCGCTTTTTGTTTTTACGGTAAGCACAGCATATTCAACATCGCTGTCGGACACATTCTCCGCAACAACCGCAAGCCTTCCGTAATATTCATCGATTTCGATAATTTTAAGCCAGCCGTCAACGGTAACGCCGAGCTGTGCATTCTGAAAAGCAACGGTCGTTGTCTGCGAATCTTTTGCATCCGAATTATTCTTCACCAATATAACAGCAAGCACTGCGATTGCAACCAAAACAACAAGCCCGATTGCGATAAACCTTTTTTTCATATAACCACCTGTTTCAAGAAACGGAGTTCACTTCATGCAAGGAACTCCGTTTCGTTTTGATTTAGTTATGACGCGAAAACATTGCTGTTAGCAAGAGGTATATCGTAGCATATCGTGTCGTTCGGACCGGGTATAAACATACAGGTTGCATTATTGGAAAATATTGTCCATCCCGATTCTTCATCAATAACAGGACATTCATACTCTGCGCTGTTCGTACCGAGAAGATAGCATCCGGAAGATACATTTGCTGTAAGAGCGAGGCTTTCAAAAGCGATTGCGGGTTTCATATAAGACTTTTTCAAGTTTTAAGCTACCTCCTTTTACAGCATTAAAATATTTTTCCGATCAAATCAAATACCATTTTCAAGATTTTGACCACTTGGATTGAAGCTTTTTTGATGATGTCTATTATAGTTTTAAAAACAGACTTATCATCTTCGTTTGTATCGCCGGGATCTGTAGGATCTTCAGGATCGGTGGGTTCTTCAGGATCGGTGGGATCCTCGGGTTCTGTGGGATCCTCCGGCTTTTCAATTGTTACGGAAACGGTTACAGCCTTTGAATAGTCTGTATAGCCGTTTTCATAAGCTCCTGCGACCATGTACGTATGCGTACCGACTTCATTCGTATTGATTACCACGGTCCATTCGATCGCATCTTCTCCCTCAACCTCAGAAGAGATGATTTCAACATTCTTCGGATCTATCGGATTACCGTTTTCATCGGCAACAACAACGGAAGAAACATCATACGAAGTTTTGAGTTTTATTGTAACTACGCTGTTACCCTCTTCATCCGTAACAACTTCAGGTTCCTGAGTCTGTTCGATATCAAGAGC
>JAZORX010000294.1:0-4540 GCA_045656845.1 Acutalibacteraceae bacterium
TCTCTTTCTTCTTGAAAAAAGCAATTCCGAATCTCAGGCAAAAAGCAATGCAGATTTTGTTGCGGATATTTCACATCAGCTGAAAACTCCGCTTGCAGGACTTCGTCTTTACTGCGAAATGGAACAGAGTTCAACACCAACTCCTTACACTGAGAAAGAGCTTCAACTGATTGCAAAAATGGAGAGCCTTGTTTTAAATCTCTTAAAGCTTGAAAAAATTAAAAGCGATGCTTATGCAATGGAATTTTTCGAGCACAATTTTGATGAAATTATTGCTGAAATTATCGGCAATTTCAAACCGCTGTTCCCCGAAAAAGAGTTTGTTATCAACGGCACAGCGACATTCCGTTGCGACAAGGAATGGATGATTGAAGCAATCGGAAATATCATTAAAAACGCTTGTGAGCATACCGATGATAACGGCAGAATCACCGTTTCCGTTTCACAAAATGAAAGTTCTGTCACACTCGTTATTGAAGATAACGGCGATGGAGTTCCAAAAGAACAGCTTCCGCTTTTGTTCAACCGTTTTTACCGTGCCGATAATGCCGCACCCGAAAGTGCCGGCATAGGTCTTGCAATTTCAAAGGCAATTTTTGAGAAGCACCACGCAACCGTTACCGCCGAAAACGGCAAAAACGGACTAAAAATCACTGCGTGCTTTCCGCTTATAAATGCGAATTTAAAGATGTAAAGTCCGAAGATTTTCTTCGGATTTTTTCTTATCTTACGAAATTGTAAGGTTATTGTCACGATTTTGAAAGAATCGGGGTTTATAATGAACTCATCAAAGATGAAAAGGAGTAATTTTATGAATATCATTGAATGCGTAGATTTAAGAAAAGAATATTTAAGCGGCGAAAACATTGTCAATGCCGTTGACGGTATAACCGTCGGCTTTGAACAGGGTGAATTCTGTGCAATAACGGGACCCAGTGGCTCGGGTAAATCAACTCTGCTTCATGTTCTGAGCAGTCTTGAAAATCCCACAAGCGGAGATGTTATCTACAACGGCAAAAAGCTTTCGGGTTATAATGATAACCAGCTTTCCGTTCTGCGTCGCAGACGTTTCGGATTCGTATTTCAGGCATATAATCTCGTTCAGGAGCTGACGGGATATGAAAACATTGTTCTGCCCGTTATGCTTGATAAGAAAAAGGTTGACGAAGCTTATATCAACAAGGTTATTGATGTTCTTGGAATCGGGGATAGACTTGAACATCTTCCGTCAGCACTTTCGGGCGGTCAGCAGCAGAGAATAGCCATTGCCCGTGCGCTTGCAAACAAGCCGTCAATCCTTTTTGCCGATGAACCTACGGGTAACCTTGACGGCAAAAGCGGACGAGAAGTGCTTTCACTTTTGAAATACGTTAGTAAAGAATTTGGAATTACACTCATTCTTGTTACACACGACCTCAATGTTGCGGAACAGGCGGAGAGAATTATCTCAATTGAAGACGGAAAAATCGTTCGTGACACAAAGGCGGGAGTTTAAGCAATGAACAAGAAAAAACTAACCGTTAACCGCCTTGCAATAGGCAACCTCAAAGCAAGAAAAAAACAGTATACATTAATGATAATCGGCATTGTTCTTGCGATGATTTTTTCATCGGGAGTTATGTTTTTTCTTTTCAGTTTAAGTTCGTCAATTCAGGAACTCAATGATAAAAAGATAGGCAAGCAGGATGCCCTTCTCAATGCTTCGCAGAATTATGATATGGATTATCTCTTTGGAAGCAAAACCGTTAAAGACCACGGCTTTGCCTATGTTATCGGTTACGGCTACACCGATGAAAAGTCGCCCGAGCAGGGCACTTCGATTGCACGGCTTGATGAGAAAGCAGAAGAAATATCCTATATCAAAGCAAAAGAAGGCAGAATGCCTGAGAAAAAGGGCGAAATCGCCATTGAATATGATGCCCTCAACAGACTCGGTCTTTTTTATTCCGAAATCGGTGACGAAATAACTCTTAAATTCAGAATCTCCGACGGCGAAAATTATCTTCCCAAAGAAACTGAAAAAACCTACACCCTTGTCGGTAAACTGTGGGACAAAAGACCGAATATTGAATACAGCTACGGCGACAGAAGTTTTTATCCCTCTGCTATTGTAAGTGATGAGGAAACTGTTGACCTCGGCGGAAAAGAAAACATTCTTTGCTTTCTTACTATAAAAAATGCAAATCTTCCGCTTGACGGCTTTATGGAAGCAGGAATTGCTGCGGGAATCAAAGGTGAAGAAGGATATTTTGATAATTTCAATTGCATTCTTACTACTTCAAACCGTTGGGCATTCAACGAAAAGTACGATATGAAATTCACTTTGATTATTGCGATTATTCTTTCAAGCGTACTTATGATTGCTTCATGTACGGGAATCGTCAATGCATTCAACACTAATCTTCTTGAGAGAAAAAAGCAGATTGGAATGCTTCGTGCCGTCGGTGCAACAAAACGGCAGATTATAAAGATTTTCGGTAGAGAGGCTTTTCTGATTGCGGCGGTTACAACTCCCATAAGCCTTGCGGTTTCATATTTTGCGGTTAAAGCAATCATCGGCGCAATGGGTGATAACTTTGTGTTTATCCCCGAGTGGTGGGTTCTTATTGTATGCGGATTGTTCGGTGTTGTCTGCGTTATGGCGGCAGCATTTATTCCGCTTTATATTGCTTCAAGAGTTTCACCTATGCAGGCAATACGCAACACCGAACTGATGCGGAAGGTGAAAAATAAACGCATTCACTCAAAAAAAGAATTCAATGCACCGAAGCTTATTGCAAAAAGAAACCTTGTTTTTTACAGAAAGAAGCAAGCTGCAGTCAGCGTTATACTTATTGCAACTATTGTTTTCACAAGTCTCGGTTTTTCGCTTCTCTCATATACGTTGAAATATGATATGGACAATTATTTAGTACCCGGTGATTATCATATTCAGAATCAGTCGGACGGCTTTCGCTTTGGCAATATCCGTTCAGGCAAAGGCTTCAGCGAAAACGACAGGCAAGAAATATTCTCTCATCCCTATGTTTCTGATATAATCGGCAGAAAAAACGGCAAAGTCTGTATTCTTACAGAAGAATATACGGATTATATGCGTATGATAGACTATATGTATTCCGAAAGATTTATGATTAACGGTGGCTTTTTTGACCATAGCTTTGAAGACTTCTTGAATAATATATACGGAAAAACAGAAACGGATTACTACAGCAATATCCGTAAAGAGCTTGGCTTTTCCGAGCACCTTTTCCCGACAACTATTCATTCATTTGAATTAAGTGAGTTTACAGAGGGTATGGAAAAGGCTGTTTATGAAGGTGAAATAAATATTGAAAAGCTGAATTCGGGTGAAGAAATTATTTTATATGCACCGGATAAAATCGGTTTTCATAGAGGCGAAGAAACATACGGTACGCTTGATATGGATAAATACGAAAAAGGTGAAGTGTTAATTTACGGTCTTGAAGACGAAGATATAAAAGCAATCGCAGAACGTGATTACAAGGTTGGAGATACGATTGAAATCAGCACTCTCATAAGCAACTCTTATCCCGAGGATGACAATCATCCGCAAAAAGACACGGAAAGATATGATCGTGAAGTTAAAATTGCCGCTATTATAATGGATGATTCCGAGTGCGACGGCTATTTCAGAGGTGACTATCTTGATTTTTTCACAACACTTGATGGCTTTGATAAAATAGTTCCCGATTATAAATATTGGTCGTTTGATATCAACATTAATACAGAATGCACTCCCGAGATTGACGAAGAAATGACTGCATTTCTCAAAAGCTTTAATGCAGGCAATGATATGAGTGGTTATTTCCATTCAAAGTTTGCAAGCGATGAAGAAAACCACAAAACCGTCGCAGGTGTTCTTGTTGCAATTCTTTCAATTGCCATTCTCTTCTTCTGTATCTGTGCAAGCGTAATTAATAATCAGCTTACCGCACAAATCAGAGAAAACAAACGCGAAATCGGAACCCTTCGAGCAGTTGGTGCAAGCGCAAAGGAGCTTACACACTCTTATTTCAGACAGCTTCTTTCAATGTTCGGCTGGGGCTGCGGTATAGGCTTTGGACTGTATACGGTAATATGGTTTGTAATGTATCTTGTTGATAAATATATTAACTTCAGTTCAAGATACTATCCGTATCAGATATGGGAAGCAGTCCTGATATGTCTGTTACTTCTTGCGATTTGCTTTATAAATCTTCATTCAAAAGTCAAAAAGAAGATGAAATATAGCATTGTTGAAAATATCAGAGAATTATGATTTTCACTCCGATGAAAGGAGGACAAAATGAAACGAAAAAAATTAACCGTAAATAAATTAGCATTCGGAAATTTAAAAGCAAGAAAAAAGCAATATGCACTAATGATAATCGGCATTGTTCTTGCGATGATTTTCACAAGTGCCGCAATGTTTTTTGCGGTATGCAATGAGGATTCAAGAGAAGAAAGAAAATGGATTTCTCTCGGCAAGCAGGATTTCATTCTCAAAAAATGCGACGGATTTGACCTTGAACGCTTTAAA
>JAZORX010000295.1:0-8198 GCA_045656845.1 Acutalibacteraceae bacterium
TTTCGAAGAGATATTCAACTGCTGAACTTCCTGAGGTCAGGATTGTTGATATGTGTATTGATGCTTTGAGCGATTCTTCGTATTTCAGCAAAGAACTTACTGATTCAATAAGTGAAAACCTTGAAAAAGGACATCAGACTATACTTCTGATGAACCGTAGAGGTTACAATACTTTTGCATCCTGCAAATCCTGCGGTTATGTTTTCACATGTCCCTCTTGCAGTATTTCTATGACATACCACAGAGCCAACGGACGGCTTATGTGCCATTATTGCGGACATTCACAACCTTTTTCAAGCTTATGTCCTGAATGCAATTCGACTGATGTTCGATATTCAGGTGTCGGCACACAAAAAATCGAGGATGAATTAGTTGCTCTTTTTCCGTCGGCACGTATACTTCGTATGGATGCTGACAGTACTATGAGCAGACATGCCCACGAAGAAAAGTTGTCAGCTTTTGCGAAGGGAGAATATGATATTCTTCTTGGTACTCAGATGGTAGCTAAAGGTCTTGATTTTGAAAACGTTACGCTTGTTGGTGTTATTAATGCTGACGGTCAGCTTAACAATGATGACTTCAAAAGTCAGGAGCGTACTTTCGATCTGATTACTCAGGTAGTGGGCCGTGCAGGCAGAGGTAAATTCAAAGGCAAGGCAATCATTCAGACGATGAATCCTGAAAACGATGTTATTACCATGGCTGCGCAGCAGGATTATGAAAATTTTTACAAAACTGAGATGAAGCTCAGAAAATCACTTATATATCCGCCGTTTTGTGATATAGCTCTGGTAGGTTTTCTGGGTGTGAGGGAAGAAAAGGTTCATGCTACGGCATCAAAATTTTTCTTGAAGATAACCGAAAAAATTCGTAAAGAATATAAGGATGAAAAGGTTATTATTCTTGGCCCTATGCCCGCAAGGGTTTCTAAAGTAAGCAATAAATACCGATATCGTTTGATAATTAAATGCAAAAATTCAAAAAATTTCAGAAAAATGATATCTGAGGTGTTAACTGAAATTTTGGCTGAGGTATCTAATCATGTGTCGGTTTATATAGATATCAATCCTGAAAATATTATTTGATATACGAAAGGGAAATAAAATGGCAATTAGGAATATTGTAAAATTAGGTGATCCTATTTTATCAAAAAAAAGCAGACCTGTTGAAAATTTTGATGGTAAGCTTTTTACAATACTTGATGATATGAAGGACACTCTCTATAAAGCTCAGGGTGCAGGTCTTGCTGCTGTACAGGTTGGTATATTGAGACGAATTGTGGTAATTGATTGCGGCGATGGTTACATTGAACTTATTAACCCTGAAATAGTAGAAAAATCTGAAGAAGTCCAGCATGAAACCGAAGGTTGTCTGTCTCTTCCCGGAAAATTTGGTGTAACTGAGCGACCGAAGTCAGTTATCGTAAAAGCTCAGAACCGTGAAGGCAAGTGGTGTTTATATAAGGGTGAAGACCTGAAGGCTCGTTGTTTCTGCCATGAGCTTGATCACCTTGATGGTATACTTTACACAAGCCATCTTGTTGGTGAGCTTGAAAGTGAGTAATGGAGGTAAACTATGAATGTAGTTTTTATGGGAACACCCGAATTTGCAGTTCCTTGTCTTCAGAGGCTTATTGATGATGGTCACAATGTAAAGGGCGTTTTTACTCAACCCGACAAGCCGAAGGGTCGTGGGCATAAAATGCAGTTTCCTCCCGTAAAAGAATGTGCTGTAAATGCCGGTATTCCTGTTTATCAGCCTGTTAAGATGAGAGACGGTGAGGCGTTATCAATTCTTCAGGAACTCGATCCTGAACTTATCATTGTAGTAGCTTACGGTAAGATTTTGCCTAAAGAAATTCTTGAGCTTCCAAAATATGGTTGCATTAATATGCATGCATCGATTCTTCCGAGGTACAGAGGTGCAGCACCAATTCAGTGGAGTGTTCTCAATGGCGAAAAAATCAGTGGAGTAACAGCTATGCAGATGGATGTCGGTCTTGATACGGGCGATATGCTTCTTACGGGAACGGTTGAAATCGGTGAAAATGAAACAGCAGGTGAACTTCACGATAAGCTTTCTGTTCTTGGTGCTCAGATAATGTCTGAAACTATTGATTTGCTTTTGAAAGGTGAACTCGATCCTAAGAAACAGGATAATGAAAAATCAGATTATGCTCCTATGCTTTCCAAGGATTTATGTCCTATAGATTGGAATGAGTCTGCACAGAATATTCATAATAAAGTCAGAGGTCTTTCTCCGTGGCCTGTTGCAACAGCAAAGCTTGGCGAAAAAACAATTAAAATTCATAAAACAGTTATTTCTGATAAATGTAGCGGTAAACCCGGAGAGGTTATCGTTTCAGATAAAAAACTGGTAGTATCGTGCGGTGATTCTACTTCAGTTGAAATAGTTGTATTGCAGACAGAGGGTAAAAAAGCCATGAATGCTTCAGATTTCCTCAGAGGAAATCCGATTGAGAAGGGTACAATATTAAAGTAAGGTGATTTTATGTTTGGTTATTACGGCTATTTTCAATATTTACTTTTTGCTGCCCCGGTTCTTATTCTATCTCTCTTGGCTCAGGCAAAGGTTAACAGTGCATATAAAAAGTACTCAAAAGTACCTAATTCGCGCAGATTAACAGGAGCTATGGCAGCTCAGATGATTCTCAACTATTACGGTATTACAGATGTAAGGATTGAGTCCTGCTCAGGTAAACTTTCTGACCACTATTCTCCAAACGAAAAGGTGATACGCCTTTCAAACGGAGTTTATAACAGCCCGTCTGTTGCAGCTGTTGGCATAGCTTGCCATGAAGCAGGTCATGCTGCGCAGCATGCTGAGGATTATGTTCCGAATAAAATAAGAACTGCTCTTGTTCCTGTTACCAATTTTGGTTCTCGTTTTGGTCTTATTATTGCATTCTTAGGCTATTTTATTGCTTACGGTGCAAATACTTCAGATCTTGGTTTCTATTTTATTATTGCCGGTCTTGCTTTGTACGGTCTTGTAGCTGTTTTTCAGCTTGTAACTCTTCCAGTTGAGTTCAACGCAAGCAGAAGAGCTCTTAAAGTTATTGAAGAAACCGGTATGTTGGCTCCCCAGGAACATGACGGAGCAAAAAGTGTTCTTACTGCTGCTGCAATGACTTATGTCGCTGCTCTTGCGACAGCAGTAGTTAACTTGTTATATTATGCAATGCGTCTTCTTGGAAACAGTAAGCGCAGATAAGGATTTTTATGAAAACAGCAAGACAAACAGCTTTTGAAATTCTTAACAGAATACAAAGAGATAATTCATACTCTAATCTTTTACTTGATGCATTTCTTGATAAATCTGATTTGCAACAAGTTGATAAGTCTTTTGCATCAGCACTGGTTTATGGTGTTGTTGAAAGAATGATTACATTGGATTATGAGCTTTCGAAGTATCTTAAGCAGCCGCTTAAGAAACTGAAACCTCAGGTTCTCACTGTTCTGAGATTAGGTGCTTATCAGCTGCTTTATATGAATAGGATACCGGATTCTGCGGCTATTAATGAGAGTGTAAAGCTTTGTAAAAATAATGGTGCATCATTTGCATCGGGACTTGTTAATGCTGTTTTAAGAAAAATTTCAACCAACGGCCTGACTGAAACTGATAATTTATCTTATAAATATTCTGTTCCGGGTTGGCTGTCTGATTTATGGATAAAGGATTATGGATCAGAGAATGCTTTGGCTCTTTTTGAATCCTTATCGGGACCTGTTGATACTGTGATCAGAGTCAACACATTGAAAATCTCACCTGATAAGTTGATTGAAGTTCTTAAAAATGAAGGGTTCGAAGCTACGGTTTCTGATTACTTTGCAGATGCTTTACTAGTCAGTGGCTCAGGAGCATTACATAAAACAAGTGCTTATGCTGATGGCCTGTTTCATGTTCAGGATACAGCATCACAGCTATGTTGCTCAGCTCTTGATGTTAAAGAGAAGGAAACAGTGCTTGACATATGTGCTGCTCCCGGTGGAAAAAGTTTCACTTTGGCTCAGTATATGAACAATACTGGTGCGGTTTATTCAATGGATCTTTATAATCAGCGTCTTGATCTTATTAAAAATGGAGCTGAAAGACTGGGGATAACAAATATTCAGACATTTGTCAATGATGGTTCTGTGTATAATGACATACTTCCGATGGCAGATAAAATTCTGTGTGATGTTCCTTGCGCAGGGCTTGGTGTAATAAGGAAAAAGCCCGAAATCAGATACAAGGATTCTGCTGAAGTTGACAAATTACCGGATTTGCAGTATTCTATTCTTTGTATTTCTGCAAAATATCTGAAATCCGGAGGTACATTGATCTATTCGACCTGCTCATTGAATAAAGCTGAAAATGAGTATGTTGTTAATAGATTCTTAAAAGAACATAACAATTTTGAGTCGGTACCCGTTCTGAAAGGTTTAAAAAGATACGCTGAAAATACCGACTATATAACTCTGATGCCGCATATACACGGTTGCGACGGCTTTTTTATTGCAGGTATCAGAAAAATTAAGGATGTGTAATTTTGCAGGAGTATGATATAAAGTCAATGACTTTATCTGAAGTTGAAGGTGTCGTTTCTTCTCTTGAACTGCCTCGTTTCCGAGCTAAGCAGATATTTGATTGGTTACAGATTCATGGAGTTATGAGTTATGACGAAATGACGAATCTTTCCAAAGCTTTAAGAGAGAAACTTGCAGAGAGGTATCCTATAAGAACCTGTGAAATTGAATTGAAACAGGTTTCTAAGCTGGATGAAACAGTTAAATATCTTTTCAGACTTTCTGATGGTAACTTTGTTGAATCTGTTCTTATGAAATATAAATACGGATACACTATTTGTGTTTCATCTCAGGTCGGATGCAAAATGGGTTGTGTATTCTGTGCTTCAACTAAAGGCGGCTGTGTAAGAAGTCTTTTACCGTCTGAAATTCTTGGTCAGATACATGCAGCTCAGAGGGATATGAAAATACGTATTTCTCATGTAGTTATGATGGGTATGGGTGAACCTCTTGATAATTATGATAATACTGTCAGGTTTCTTAAACTTGCCGGTGATGAAAAGGGTCTTAATCTTTCGTTAAGAAATATTTCACTTTCAACCTGTGGTATAGTACCTAAAATTTATGATCTTATTAATGAAAAATTACCGATAACTTTATCGATTTCTTTACATGCTCCGGATGATGAAATGCGGTCTAAGGTTATGCCGGTTAACAATAAATATCCTATCAGCGAGCTTATAAGGGCTTGCAGGGATTATACGAAAGAAACATCCAGAAGAATTTCTTTTGAATATGCTATGATTAAAGATGTTAACGATACTGATGAATGTGCTTTAAAGCTTGCCGGTTTGCTTAAGGGAATGCTTTGCCATGTCAATCTTATTCCCGCTAATGAAATTAATGAAAGTGAACATAAGAGAAGTACAAACGATCGTTTGCAGCGCTTTATGATGATATTAAATTCTAAAGGTATCAATACGACAATCAGACGGAGTCTGGGGTCAGATATTGATGCATCATGCGGACAATTAAGAAGCAAGCATGTCCGTAATTCCGTTAGGAGGGAAGACAGTGAAAATTTCAGCAAAGTCTGATATTGGCGTTGTCAGGCAGAATAATCAGGATTTTTGCCTTGCAGGTGAATTTTCTGACGGCGTAACATGGGCTCTTGTGTGTGATGGTATGGGTGGCGCAAACGGCGGCAATGTTGCCAGTGAAACTGCAGCAACAACTATTGCAGATAAACTCAATTATGGCTATCATGAGGCAATGAATGATAATTCCATAAAGAATCTGATAGTTTCAGCTATTGAAGCAGCTAATGCAACAGTATATTCTCTTTCAAGAACGGATACTGATCTTAAAGGAATGGGTACAACTGTTGTTTTGGTTATCATAAAAAATGAAACAATGTATCTTGCTCATGTCGGTGATTCCAGAATTTATGTTGTTTCCAACTCAAGTGTTACTCAGATGACAACTGATCATTCTGTTGTTCAGCTTATGCTTGATAGGGGTGAGATCACACCCGAGGAAGCCAAAGATCATCCCCAGAAAAATGTTATTACCAGAGCATTGGGTGTTGATGATACAATCAGAATTGATTTTTCCCAGGAAATATATCATGAAGGCGATATAGTTCTTCTTTGTTCTGACGGTTTGTCGAATTTTGTTGATGAATCAAGAATACTTCACATATGCAATACCTATGACAGTTATGAGCTTGCTGATGTGCTGATTGCAGAAGCAAATGCTAACGGTGGCGGAGATAATGTTACCGTAGTAACTGTTACCGAATGATAATACGGAGGCAGAAGTATGCAGAATTATGTAGGTAAAAGGCTTGACGGTCGTTATGAAATCAGAGAAATAATCGGTGTTGGTGGCATGGCTGTTGTTTACAAGGCTTATGACAACATTGATGATAGAATAGTTGCTGTTAAGATTCTTAAAGAAGAATTTCTTGCAAATGAAGAATTCCGAAGAAGGTTTAAAAACGAGTCTAAGGCGATTGCTGTCCTTTCGCATATGAACATTGTAAAGGTTTACGATGTCAGCTATGGTGACAGGCTGCAGTACATCGTAATGGAATATGTTGAGGGTATTACTCTTAAAGAGTATATTCAGCAGCAGGGGTTTGTTAACCACCGTGAGGCAGTTTTCTTTGTTATGCAGGTTCTCAGGGCTCTTCAACATGCTCATGATAAAGGAATCGTACATAGAGATATTAAACCGCAAAATATTTTGTTACTTGAAAACGGTGTTATTAAAGTAACAGATTTTGGTATTGCACGATTTTTTGCAAGCGAAACCAGAACAATGACTGATTCGGCAATCGGTTCGGTTCATTATATCAGTCCCGAACAGGCTCGCGGTGATATCACAAACGACAAAGCTGATATCTATTCTGTAGGTGTTATGCTTTATGAAATGCTGACAGGCAGAGTTCCTTTTGAGTCTGATAATACGGTTTCTGTTGCAATTATGCAGCTTCAGAAGGATCCTGTTATGCCCCGTATGATCAATCCTCAGATTCCTATCGGAATTGAACAGATAGTTATAAGGGCTATGCAGAAAAATCCGAACGATCGATATCAGTCGGCAGCTGAGATGCTTCTTGATCTCGAAGAGTTCAGAAGAAATCCTTCAATTAAATTTGATTATAGCTACTCTAACAATGATAAAACCAAATACATACCTAATGTCACCAACAGTGTAACAGCTTATGAAGTTGATAATAATGATGATGACGATGATTATGATGAGCCTGTTGAGAAGAATAAAACTATTCCGATTCTTATTGGTGTAATAATTGCTCTCGTTCTGGGTTTGGGTGTTATGGCTGTCGGAATTTTTGGTCTGGGTTGGTTCAGCGGTAAAGAAAAAGTTCCTGATTTTATAGGTCTTGAGTATTCGGAAGATTTCAAATCAAAATATTCACAGTTTACATTTAAAATTACCGAGAAAACAGATTTATCTTCAAAACCCAACACAATTATCTCCCAGACACCTGCTGCGGGCGAAAAGATTGATCCTGAAAAGCAAGTGATTGAAATCGTTATTGCTGTAGGTAAAGATTTTGTTACGATACCTTCTGATCTGGAAGGAAAGGATTATGTAACGGTAAAGAATGCTTTGGCAGCTTTAGACTTACAGACAGTTGATCGAGAGGTTGAATACACTAAAGATTACGAGGAGCAGGGGATTGAAGCAGGTACTGTTATTGATATTACCCCGGCACCCGGAAATAAGGTGTATGCAGGATCTACGGTTACAATAAGATATTTGTCGTATAATTCTAATAATGTTGAAATTGTCGCCGTACCGGATGTAACTGGTTTACCTAAAAATGATGCATCACGTGTTCTTGAAGCAAGTGGTTTTGTTGTTAAGATTGAATATGATTACAATGATACTGTAAAGAGTGATTATGTAATTAAAAGCTCGGTAAGCAAAGATACTAAAATTCCTAAGGGTTCTGAAATTGTAATTACCATCAGTATGGGTGAAAAGAATGAGCAGTCGACTGAGATGAGCGTTATTTTACCCAATCTGGGTGAATTTGGAACTATAACTGTCAGTCTTGACAGTGAAACTATTGAATCTAAAGATCATTATCTTGATGGTTCATCATTTAATTTTAATGTAACCGGCTATAAGGCTGAC
>JAZORX010000296.1:0-3646 GCA_045656845.1 Acutalibacteraceae bacterium
GTTCCTGCAAAAAAAGCACATAACAGCTTGTCTCCGACTTTAAGAATCGTCGACGCGTGGCACTGGGCAAAAAATTTACCCTCTTCAAAAATTAATCCGTTTTCAATTTCTACAAGTTTCATAATTATCTCTTCAAAAGCACTTCTGCTTCGTATCTTTCAATTTCGTCAAACCACTTTTCACCTACGGGAACACCGCAACGCTCACAGTATTCGTTCCATACGTCGGCAAACGGGTAAGTTTTGTATTCTTCCTGCAATGCAAGGAGCTTTGTTGTGTTTGCGCTGTCCTGCAAATCACGAAGCATTGCGTGAGGAGTAAGAAGAGCGTTGAGCATAGCCTTCTGCACATTACGAAGACCGATTACCCACGCAGCAACACGGTTGATTGAAGCGTCGAAATAATCCGTTGCGATAAACACACGGTCAAGTGCATCGTTGCTTACGATTTCCTTTGCAATTTCCTTTGTTTCATCGTCAAAGATAACAACATGGTCACTGTCCCAACGGACACCACGGGTCACATGAAGAGCGATCTTTTCATTGAAAAGAAGAAGAGATGAAATCTTATCGGAAACAACCTCTGTCGGATGATAGTGACCGTTATCCATAAGAGGAGTGATACCTTTATAATTAACATATGAAAGGCTGAACTCTGCAGAGCCTACGGTGTATGATTCAAGACCGATACCGAAAACCTTTGACTCAAGAGTGATATAAACCTTGCTCTTGTCATAAGGGATTGCAAGGATTTCGTCAAGGCTCTTCTTGAAGCGTGCTCGGGGTGAAAATCTGTCTGCCGGGATATCCTTGTATCCGTCGGGAATCCAGATATTCATAACGCAGGGAATACCTGTTTCCTCTGCAAAATATTCTGCAATTTTAAGGCAGGCCTTACCGTGGTTAACCCAGAAAGTACGCACTTCTTCATCAGGGGAAGAAAGAGTGAGATTATCCTTTACCATAGGATGAGAGAAGAATGTCGGGTTAAAGTCGATACCCATTCCTCTTTCCTTAGCATATTCAACCCATTTTGCAAAATGCTTCGGCTCGATTGCGTCTCTGTCTGCAAATTCGCCACCTTCAAAAATCGCATAGCAAGCGTGAAGATTGAGCTTCTTCTTTCCGGGAATGAGAGAGCAGGCCTTATCGATATCTGCCATAAGCTCAGCAGGTGTTGTTGCCTTGCCGGGGTAGTTACCCGTTGTCTGGATGCCACCTGAAAGTGCCTCCTTTGAGTCAAAGCCGACAACATCGTCGCCCTGCCAGCAGTGCATTGAAATCGGCAGAGAAGAGAGCTTTTCAATCGCAGCTTCTGTGTCGATACCTATTTTTGCATATAAGTCTTTTGCATATTCGTAACGTGTCATAAAGAAACCTCCGTTTGTTTTCATATACACCTTAATACTAACACATCGCCCCTGAAAAAACAACAGCTTATTATCTTGAAACCGTTTAATTTTTGGTTTAAAATATATACCATAATATATACGAGGTGATTTTAATGGGTAAAATTATTGCCGTCGGTGGTGGCCGCTACGATGACGGTGAAATCAGAAACATTCTTGAATACATCGCATCCTGCGCAAATAAAGAAAACCCTGCCGTCCTCTTTCTTCCGACAGCAGGCTTTGACGATATTGAGGGCGACGAGCATATAAGAGACATCTTCCTTGGCTGTGGCTGCAGCTTTGACTATCTTTTCCTGACGGATAAGACTCTTACAAAAGATGATATCCGTGAAAAAATCCTCTCTGCCGATGTTATCTATGTCGGTGGCGGAAATGTCGAATTTATGATGAACACTTGGAACGAAACGGGCGCTTCGGATATCCTTCGTGAGGCTTACGAAAAGGGCATCGTTATGTCCGGCTACAGCGCAGGTGCCGTCTGCTGGTTTAAAGAGGGTTATGATGACTGCGGCCCGGACAGAAGCTTCATTTTCTGCGATTGTCTCGGCATCCTGCCTTACAGTGCCTGCCCCCATTTCGAGGGTAACGGCTGGTACAATTTCAAGGACGAAATCAAAAACCGTCCTCTTTCGGGTGTCGGAATTGAAAACGGTGCAGCTCTTATTTACGAAAACGGCACTTTCAGCACAATGCACGGCAACGATGTCGGTTATGTGTGGATTTTCGACAAAGATAAGAATTACGAAGGCAGAACCCTCTGATTTAATTGACTTGCCTTTTAATCTGTGATAAAATATCTGCATCTTTTTAATATTTCAGGAGGAATTTACCATGAAAAAATTTCTTGCAGTTCTTCTTGCTGTTCTGATGATGTTCTCTCTTTCATCAGTTTCATTTGCAGCAGAAAGCAGCAAAAACGGCAACCTTCAGTTCGGTGAAGACGGAAAGTTCGAAATCCTCGTTTTCGCTGATGTTCAGGATGGTTATCCCATCGCTGAGGATTTCCTCATCTATATGAACGAGGCTCTTGACAAAACTCAGCCTGATCTCGTTATCTTCCTTGGCGACATCATTATGTCTGCTGAAACAAGCGAGGACTACTGGAAGGGTTACGATCAGCTCATCGAGCCCCTCGAGGCAAGAGGAATCCCCTTCACTTTCGTTTTCGGTAACCACGACGACCAGGACACACACAAGGAATCAACCAAGGATGAAAAGCTTGCAAAGTATATGTCATACGAAAGCTGCCTTGCATACGATGCTGATGTTGCTCTTCACGGCTCAGGCACACACAACCTTGAGATCCTCTCTTCAGACGGCTCAAAGACAGCATTCAACCTCTGGATGATGGACAGCGGCGACTATATTGAAGGCGGTTACGACTGCGTTCGTGCTGACCAGCTTGCATGGTATACAGAAACAAGCAAGCAGCTTGAAGCTGATAACGGCGGCAAGGTTCCTTCTCTTATGTTCCAGCACATCGTTCCTGCAGAAGTTGCAAAGGAAGTAATGTTTACAGTTAAGGGCAACCTCGGTGCTCTCGGCTCAACAAACTTCTCAGACGGCACTGCTGCTACATACCTTCCCAATATCTTCGCTTTCGAAGAAGGCTGGATGTTTGAGCAGGCTTGTCCTTCACCTGACTGCGAAGGTCAGTGGGATGCAATCACAGAGCGTGGCGATGTTATGGGCGTTTTCTTCGGCCATGACCATATCAACAGCTATGTTGCAAACATCAACGGTATCGATGCAGTTAACGTTCCGGGTTCAACATACAACTCATACTACGATATGACTCTTCAGGGCGCAATGCTCCTCACTCTTGACGAGAACGATCTTTCAACATATGAAAGAGAAATGATCTACACTTCAGACATCGCACTTGAAGAAGGTTCAGAGCTTCCGAACGGCGAATACGGCAAGGCTTACTATTGGTTTGCAGGTCTTTTCAGAGGTCTTATGAACTTCATCGTAAAGGCAATGAAAGTTGTTCTTTACCCGTTCTTCTTCTGGGCTGCATAATTTAAATTAACATAAATCGCGTAGGGTAAAACCTGCGCGATTTTTTATTTGTTTGACAAATTCGGGTTTGTAGGGATGTTTTGGCATGGTTTTAAATAGTGCATTGCCTCCCTTGCCTAAAGGGAGGTGGATTTTGCGTAGCAAAAGACGGAGGGATACTTTAAGAAAAAACATTGAAATATCGTTGTTTTCTTTAAAAATATCCCCCAGTCA
>JAZORX010000297.1:0-6877 GCA_045656845.1 Acutalibacteraceae bacterium
TCAGTTGTTTTGACAATAGTGAAAGAATTGAATGATTTTTCAGCTCCAACTTCATAAGATTCAACGGTAATTGAGTCCTCATTGCAAGTAATGATATTGTACGTTGGCTCCTGAGTAAGATGTGCAAAACCAATTTCCTCGTTAAGACCGATTTCATCATCGCCACGCGGTCTGTTGATTGAACACGAAACCATATAAATCGTTCCGTTCGGATCTGTCATTGTACCCTCAAGAGGTGCAACAATTTCATTGTTATAAAGAACATTTGAAACTGTATAATAGTGGCTGTGTCCGAGAAGAACGAGATCAATACCGTTTTCATCAATGATAGGAGCCCAGATCATTCTGAGAAGCTCATTTTCGCTTTCACGAGAAGGAATTCTGCCGCTATAGAGATCGTGATGAGCCATCAGAACCTTCCATTTAACATCAGGATTTGCCTGAACTGCCTGTTTAACAAACTTAGCATGGTCAGCACCTGAAGCGCTGTTTGAGTCAACAACAAGGAAAAGAACATCGCCTTTTACAAACCAGTAGTCGTTACCGATATAATAAGAAACCGCAGCTTCTTCATATTCATTGGGAAGGTTTGTGAATGTTTTATATTCGATTCCCTTAAGGTCATGGTTACCGATAGTTGTTGCTACTGAAATATTCTTAAGAAGCGGTGAAGCAGCAAAAGCTTTATACTCACTCTCAAGACCCTCAGATGCCTGATCACCCGTTGAAAGCAAGAGTGAGATATCGTTATCTCTTGAAACTGCATCTTCAAGAACATTATTTAAATTATATGATGTATTTTTCAAAGAGTCCGGATTTGTTTCATCGTAAGAAATATGAATATCCGTCATATAAACAGCTTTGAATTCGCTATCATCTTCAGTCTTAAAAGAATAAATATCTGATTCGTAATCGCCGCTTATGCACTGATAATAATAGATTGTATCAGCTTCAAGATCTGTAACAGTAACATGGTTTACAAAGTCACCGTCAGAAGCTTTTTCTGATGTACCTTCAAATTTGTCTGCACCAGACAATGAAGCATCAGTGCTTAACAACACATTGGGTGTATTCTGATCATCAGTATACCATGAGAAGTTGCGTTCAGATTCATCTGAACCAACAAACATAATAAGACCTGCCTGTGCATCTTCTGATGACCATACAGTCTCCCACGAATCCTGTTCCATCGCAAAAGCCGGAACAAGAGTCAGAGAAAGCATTACTACGGTTAAAATGACGCTGAAAAGCTTTTTAAAACCTTTTTTCATATCTATTACCTTCTTTATAATTTTTTATAATTATAAATCCGAATAAAAATAAAGTCAATAAAAGTTTAAACCTTTTTATTATCAAAAGATCTATAACTTCATAAATATTGAAAAAAAAACATCAATGTGGTACAATTTACAAAAAACATCAGAGGTCAAATTTATGAAAACTTTTCTTTTTCAGGGTGATTCAATAACGGATACGAACAGAGTTGATGAAAACGAGGATAACTTCGGTCTTGGCTGCGGTTACGCCCTTTTACTGGCTTCAGATTTCTTAAAAAACAGAAAAGGTGAATTCAGATTCATAAACAGAGGTCAAAGTGGAGACAGAATAACCGATGTATACGCAAGAATCAAGGAAGATATAATCAATCTCAAGCCTGATTACATGTCCATTCTTATCGGAGTTAACGATGTTTCTCATGAATTAACGCAGAACTGCGGAGTTACTCCCGAAAAATTTCAAAAAATATACTGTATGCTCATAGACGAAATCGTGGAGGCTCTTCCTGATATTAAAATCATTATTATGGAGCCTTTTGTCTGCAAAGGCATCCACACTGAAGAACGTTGGGAAGAATTCAGCTGTGAAGTAAAAAAGCTTGCTGCAGCATCAAAATGCGTTGCAGATAGCTACAGTCTGGAATTCGTTCCTCTTCAGGATATATTTGATGAAGTTACTTCTGACGGTAACGCAAGATACTGGAGTGTTGACGGAATCCACCCAACAGCTGCAGGGCATCAGATTATTAAAGAAGAGCTTTCAAAGGCAATAATTAAAACTCTTGATGAGTGAGGTTAAAATATGAAAAACAAAACTTCGTTAGTCTTCACGGGTGATATCGGTTTTGACAGATATATGTATAAAAAATGGGAAGACGAACAGCTTATTTCAAAGGATATTTTGGATTTTCTCCACAGCGCTGATCATGTTATTGCCAACGTCGAAGGTCCCGTTGCGCCCGTTGAACAGAACACGACCAAAGACGGGGTCCAGCAGCTTCTGCATACAATAGACCCTGCTGCTGTAAAAGTGCTTAATAATATGCACGCGGATATCTGGAATATCTGCAACAATCATATTATGGATGCTAAAGAATACGGCATCAGCAAAACTCTTGAAATTGCAAACGCAAACAATGTGCAGACTATCGGTGCAGGAATGAACATTGACGAAGCAAGAAAGCCCGTGATTATCGATGAAGCAGGCGGAATCGGAATGTTCGGTGTCGGATATCAGCGCGCCTGCAGAAAGGCCGACGTTGATAAACCGGGCTGTTACAGTTGGAGCGATCTTGATGCAATTCAGGAAACAATCAACGAAATAAAGGCCAAGTGCCGTTGGTGCGTTGTCGTAGCTCACGCAGGAGAAGAATTCACTCCGCTGCCTTCTCCTTATACCAGAGAAAGATACCATAAATATCTCGAAATGGGTGCCGATATAGTTGTATCTCATCATCCGCACGTTCCAATGAATTATGAAACTGTCGGTGATAAAGTGATTTTCTATTCGCTCGGAAACTTTATTTTCGACACTGATTATCAGCGTTCGCAGTTTAATACCGAGTCAGGACTCATAGTTAAAATCAACTTTACTGAAGAGAATTTTTCTTGGGAACCGATGGGGCTGAAAATCGAACGCGGTCCCGAGCATATTATCAAAGCTGAGCTTCCGCGAATTTTTGTTGATGTTCAGGAGGACGAATATAAGCTTCTCGCTCCCCTTTCTGCCAAAGTTCTTGTCGCTGCAACTAAAAGACAGATGACTTACCTCAATCCTGCACGATTTAAAGATGCAACAGAAGAAGAATGGACAGAACATTTCAGAGAACCACTCAGAACAGGACGGGTTCCGGGTGAAACACTTGATTTTTATATAATCTGCCCCCTTGCCGAAGAAGCCGATAAAGGTGAATGGAAAAAGAGCAAGCTTGAAGATGTTAAAGAATATATGCTGGAACATCTGTAATTTCTAAAAAAATACTATTGCAATTTAAATCAGTAAAGTATATAATTCACTTATAGTTCTTTAAAGGAGGAAACAAGTCATGGATATAATCAAAACAGCTGACAGAATGAAAAATGTTCACTCAGACATCAGAGGTCCTTTGTTCGTTGAAGCAATGGATATGCGCGCAAGAGGAATCGATGTTTTAAGACTTAATACAGGTAACCCTGCTACATTTGGTTTCAAGCTTCCCAAAAGTCTTGAAGACGCATTAAAAGGCAACGAGCAGAAAGGTGTTGCTTACTGCGACTTCAAAGGTATGCCTGACGCAAGAGAGGCTATCTGCGAATACGAAAAAACAAAGGGTATTGAAGGAATCGTTCCTGACGATGTGTTCATCGGTAACGGTGTCAGCGAAGTTGTAAACTTTGCTCTTATGCCTCTTCTTAATGACGGCGATGAGGTGCTTGTCCCCTCACCCAGCTATTCACTCTGGGGCAACTCAGTTTATCTTGCAAGCGGTAACCCCGTATTCTATACCTGCGACGAGAAAAGCAACTGGTATCCTGATATTGCCGATATCCGTTCAAAGGTTACTTCAAAAACAAAGGCTATCGTAATTATCAATCCCAACAACCCGACAGGTGCTCTTTATCCGAAAGAGATTCTTCTTGAAATCGTGCAGATTGCAAGAGAAAACGGTCTTATTATCTTCTCCGACGAGATTTATGACAGACTCGTTATGGACGGACTTGAGCATATTTCAACAGCATCACTCGCTCCCGACGTTCCCGTTGTTACAATGAACGGTCTTTCAAAGTCTCACCTTGTCTGCGGTTTCCGTTGCGGTTGGATGGTACTCAGCGGTCCCCGTGAGCTTACAGCTGAATATCGCAAAGGTATCATTCAGATGACATCACTTCGCCTTTGCGCAAATACACTTCCTCAGCTCGTTATCCCTGCAGCTATGGCAGACTCAGAAACTCCGCGTTCAATGATAGTTCCAGGCGGACGCATCTATGAGCAGAGAGAAGCTACCTGCTCAGAGCTTGAAAAGATCGACGGTCTCACATTCGTTAAGAACAGCGCTGCTTTCTATCTTTTCCCGAAGCTTGATATTAAGAAATTCAATATCACTGACGATAAGAAGTTTGCATGGGATCTTCTTCATGCAACTAATATCCTCCTTATCCCCGGCAGCGGATTCGACTGGAAAGAGCCTGATCATTTCCGTATCGTTATGCTTCCTGAGGCTGAAGAACTCAAAGCAGCTATGAGACGCATGGGTGAATTCCTCGACGGATACAAGCAGAAATAATATATAATTGATAAAATCGTGGACAGAGAAAACTTTTTCCACGATTTTATATTATCACAAAACAAAACGACGGCAGAAACTGCCGTCGTTAATTTATGTATTGAATCAGCCCTTGAGCTTGCCGCCCTTCATCTTGATGAGTTCGCGGTAGCTTATAAGCTCAACATCATGCTTCTTGAGATATTCATGAACATACGGATCTTTCATAAGTTCATATTCCCAGACTCTGTCCTTCCATCTTGCAGTAATACCCTTAAGCTCTTCGCATTCAACTGAAGGATGGATAAAGGTTTCGGTTACACCGTCCTCAGGAATATTAGTCCAGATTTTAAGAATTGTATCACGATATGTTTCATAGCTTGTACGCATATCGTCATTCCAATCCGGAAAAAGAAGGTAATCCGGAATAACAACATCGTATTTCTTACCCCAACGCTTTGAGAGAAGAGTTACTGCAGCGTAAAGAGGATAAGGTGTTCCCTTCGGGCAGATTCTCTTATCATGCTTTGTATAAAGACGGTAAGCGTATCCGTATTCGCCGCATACACGAAGTGTCATCTTTGAAAGACCAAGTCTTCCTGTATAATGACCGTAGAGTGAACCCATATGATTGTCTGTATGAGACGGTTTCATTCCCCAGCTGTGTGCGAGGTCAATCTGAGCTCTGATTTCAGCCTCAAGATCCTCATAAGAAGCATTCTTCTCAACCTGATCGCTTTCGTGCCACATAAAGCCGGCTTCATCCATAAGAGTCTTACCTCTCGTAAGCGGCTTCCAACGGTACTCGCCCCACTCACTTGTCATAGTAAGATGAACACCAATTGCATGTTCAGGATGAGCGTTTGAAAATTCAACAGCAGCCTTTGCAGCTGGACAAGGTATCATAACAGTAGCCGACTTAAGCCAACCACCCTCAAAAAGTTCATTGACAGCTTCATTTGCAGCATTACACATACCGTAATCATCTGCATTAACAATAAGATACTTGGGCATAGTTAAAATTCCTTTCATTTAAGCTGGTAATATTATATCATAATATTCACAATAATCAATATTTATTTAGCATACAATTGGCCTATAACCCAATTTCTGAATCTGCACGGGAATAATTTGCAAAGAATACAAACAAATTTGTAACTCGCCCCTATTGCATAAACCGGTTTAACTCTTTGCTTTAACGCAATTTTGGCGATATATTTACCTGCAGTTTCTGCGCTCATTCCTTTCATTTCGTCCCGTTCCATACCGGCAACACTCTTTGAAATTCTGCCGTTATAAATCTCGTCACCTTCAAATGTTTTCTTGCGTGCCTGTGTAAATTCAGTGCAGATATCGCCCGGTTGAATAGCAACAACACTTATGTTGAACGGTTTCAGTTCATTTGCGAGCGCACAGGTATACGATTCAATCGCAGCCTTTGAAGCTGAATAGAAGGTTTGAAAAGGAATATGTGTAACGGCAGCAACGGAGCTGATATTGACAATTCGTCCGGTTTTATTTTCTCTCATATAAGGAATAACAGCTTTATTCATATTGACCATTCCAAAGAAATTGACATCAAACTGAGATTTTGCATCCTCGAGATCAGTGAATTCAACAGCACCTGAAATTCCGAACCCTGCACAATTTATTACAATATCGATTCTACCCTCTTTATTATAAACCTCGCTGACAGCGGAGATAACATTGTTTTCATCAGTAACATCAACTCTGATATGTTTTATACCTTCAGAAAGAATTTCTCTTCTGCTGAAATCATATATGATACAGTTTTGCACAGCAAGTGAATGAGCTACAGCCCGACCAATGCCTGAATTAGCGCCTGTTATAATTACAACTTTTTCAGAAAAAGATTCTGCCATATCGTTATCTCCTCAACTACAAAATCACTTTGAATCCAAAGCATATAAAAAGTATATCATTACAATTTTTCCTTGTCAAACCGTAAAAGTTAAATTGACAAATGAACATTATATTGGTAATATTTAATTGAATTGAAGGAGGTCTTATTATGTTTGTAATCCCACAAATTTACGATTTAGACGAGCTCGTTTACTACAATCTGCATATTCACACCAATTTTTCCGGTTGTGCAAAGGAAGAAATGAGTTTTGAAAACATCGTTGAAACTGCAAAAAAGGCAAATTTAAAAATGATTGCACTCTGCGATCATATTTACAAACCTGACGATTTACCAGAATTTATTAAAAACGTCGACTATCTCAAAGCAAAGCGAGATAAACTTGACCCTGATATAAAAATACTTATCGGTGGTGAGTTTTCCTGCTACGGAATAGATGAATACACTTTGAAAGATTCTGATTTCAAGCCTGAATA
>JAZORX010000298.1:0-14308 GCA_045656845.1 Acutalibacteraceae bacterium
TAAGGAGATGTGAAATATGCCGAACTATATTGAAGGAAGTTCTCTGAAGCTTACACCTGTTGATCGCATATTTGTTAACGCAGAGTTTTATTCAGGTGAAAAGTTTGAAAACGCTGAGCTGCACAGAATGTTTCCTATCACAGGTCTTACAAAATATATTGCGCTCATAGATTCAGAAGGTAATGAAATCGGTATCATCCGTGACCTGGACAATCTCATTCCCGAATCGCGCGATGTCGCTCTCGGTTGTCTTAACGAATATTATATGATGCCGAGAATCAAGCGCTTCATAAAAATGAGCGAGAAATTCAAAATATGGATGTGGACCGTCGAAACTGACAAAGGCATCTGTACCTTTGAAATCCGCAATCATATAACAGCAGTCAAGCCTTTATACGACGGGCGTGTGCTGATCAAAGACGCAAACGACAACCGTTATGAAGTCCCCGATGTCAACAAGCTCGATAAAAAGAGTTACAACTTATTGGCTCCCAAGATTTAATGAAAGGATAAAAACTATGAAATTACTTATTGCTATTGTAAATAACGAGGACAGTGCTGTCGTCTCTTCAGCACTGACGAAAGACGGATTTACCGTCACAAAGCTTTCTACCACCGGTGGATTCCTGATGGTCGGAAACACAACATTCCTTATCGGAGCTGAAGACAAGGATGTTCAGAAAGCAAAGGAAATCATCAAAAAGAATTCTGAAACCAGAACTCGTTCAGTTCCGTCAACGGCAGCTCTCGGTGGTGGCCTTTCGGAAGGTGAGCTCGGTGTCAATGTAACAATCGGTGGTGCGATAGTTTTCACCGTTGATGTTGAGGGCGTTGACAAATATTAATATAAAAGTAAAAGAGGAAGCGATCGCTTCCTCTTTTTGTTTAAACTGCAATGTTAAGAATCGACAGGCCAAGACACATCTGAGCAAAGAAATAAGTCCAGACATTCAGCCTTCTCATTCCGTAGCTTTTTGAATATCGTGGTGTAAAATGCAACAGAGCCAATGTAAAGTCTGAAACATCAAACATACATACTCCGACTGCAAGAATAATTCCCGTTACAACTGCGTTTTCAACAGGGCTCTGCATAATAAAGCGAATACTGAGAGACATCGCTTTGACAAACATAACCATAATTACATTCATATAAAGTGTACACGGAATGAATGCCTTTCCGTAATCAGCCTTAAGCATATGAAGCCTGCATTGACCGAAGCATACTCCTCCGAGCAGAAGCACTGTCTCTTCATATCCAAGGAACGGAGCTTCAGGGAAATACAGTGCCTGCGCTTTCAGAAAGGCGACTATGTAGCTTATGTGGCCGCAAAGAAAGATCAGAACACCTGCGATGAAGTTGTTCTCTGTCGCCTTATAATGGAGAACACCGTCACCTATCCACGATAAGCTGAGACCTATAAGAATAAAAACTGCATAGCTTGTAAAGTTTTTCGAACAAAACATCGAAAGAACAGCGGTCAGCAGAAAAATTGTTGAACAAGTCAGTTTTAAAACCAACGACTTTTTGCTTGGGCGAGGAATTTCAACCTTCAGGAAAACACAAGTCGAAACCAACTGCAAAACAAACAGAACAACAAATCCTATAATATACGGTACTGACATTTCGCAACCCCCTAATCGCACTCTGATTCAGTTTTTACTCTTCAACCTCTTCAATTAATTCATTTATTTCAGATTCGGATTCGCTTTCTTTTTCTTTTGCTCTCTTCTTTTCTTCTCTTTCTTTCTTCTTCTCAAGCTTCTTTTCAAGCTTGAGTTCTTTCTTCTTTTCTTTTTCCTTTTCTTTCTCTTCTTCCGTCATTTCTTCAACGAAGAATTTACCCTTATGCACGACATCTATCACACGGTGTGCCTGCTCAAACGCCATAACACCCATTTTCTGCACAGGAGCTATAGTCGGAAGGAAGTTATTCATATCCTGCTTGAGGTAGTCTGCAATCGCTGTGATCGGAGGCTTACTTGACGGCTGATATTCAACATCATCCTCATCAAATGTAAACTTGATTATACGCTGGCAGACAGCTTCAATCGGTCGCATATGGATCGTCAGCTCATTCTGCGTTGTCCATGCTGCTGTTGCATTGGCTGTAAAAGGCATCTGTGCGAGTGTCATCGGGCTGCGACGGGGTTTGCCGTCCATACCGCAGACGATGGTATTCTGCTCATCGCCCTCTGCCCAGCTCATCGTACAGGTATCCTCAAAAAATTCGAACACAACATCCGTGATTCCACCTGCCCTGTCGCCTGACATATACACAATCGGCATAGGCAACATACTTGCAGGAAATCCTGCTGCTGCAAGGAACATATTCTTTGAAAATTTCATTTTCTTTCCGTGAAGCCAGTCTTCAAGAAGACTTCTCTGCATTGCCGGAAGGTCATCATCAAGAGGTGCCAATGCAGGCTTTTCCTCCGGAGTTTCTTCCGAATCATTTTCTATAAGGCACTTCGGGAAATGACGCCAGATGCAATCGCGCACCTTCTGCTCGTCAATTTCACCTGCTGTGAGAATAAACGAAGCATCATAATCCTTTGCTACGATACCGAACTGAGAAAACATTCCGTCTGCTCTGTATCCGTTAAGACCTGCGCAGCGCCAGAAGCAATATCCGTAACCTGACTGCGAGTCAGGTGATCTGTTAACTGCAGAGTTATCAGACTGTATTTTCTGCGATTTGTGCACCCAGTCAGCAGGGATAACCTGCTTACCGTTAAACATACCCTTCTGCTGATAGCAGAGTGTGAACTTTGCGAGATCTTCCGTCTTAAGGAAAAGTCCCCATCCTCCGGCTTCAATGCCGTCAATATCATGCTCCCAGAAAGGAATATCAATTCCGAGAGGCGCAAAAAGTCTCGGTGTAAGGTAATCGATAACGCTCATACCCGTTACCCTTACGAGCATCGCACAGAGCATATACTGATTTTCGCTGATATATTCCCAGCCGTCACCCGGTCTGAATTTCCACGGAGCATCGAAGAAATCCTTGATCCACTGGTTTTTACCCTTATCCGTAAAAACACTTACACTCTTACCCGACTGCATACAAAGAAGATGATGAACGCTGAGCATTTCAAGGTTTCCGTCAGGCTCTTCTTTTCTGAACTCAGGGAAAATATCAATAAGTCTTGTATCAAGCGAAATCAGACCTTCATTAACAGCAAAACCGACTGCGGCAGAGGTAAAGCTTTTGCTGACGGAATACATCGCATGAGGCATATCCGGAGAATACGGATCTGCCCATGTTTCAAAAGCAACCTTACCGTGCCTTAAAATCATAATACTGTGAACTTCAATATTGCTTTCTTTAAAATCCTTTATAAGCTCGGCAACTTCCTTTGAAGAAACACCGACCTGCTCAGGATAGTCAGCCCTTTCGAGGCTGATTTTTCTTTTTTCTTCCAAACCTATCACCTCAAAATATATTTACTGCGCTTTTTTACTTTTGTCTCTCTTCTTAAAGAAGAAAACCTGCGCTGCGATGATCGCACCGCCACAAAGCACAAGCGCTATCAATCTGCCGATTGTGAATTCAAACTTAAGAGTAACTGCCTTTTTCTCTCCGAGAGTAAGGTTATCATATGCCGACTGCAAAGCAGAACGGGCATTCTGCAGCTCTGAAAGTGAGCTCGGCTGACCGGAGAGAGTCTCTGCGGATGAAAGAGCAGCAGTAAATGCGTTTTCAGTATCCGTAGTATACGGCTGAAGATCTGTTGATTTATATAAATCAATATAATATCCAAGAGATTCTCTCTCTCTTTCAACCTGAGAAATATACTGAGAAAACTGCTCGGGATAATCTGTTTCAATAACTGAATATCCCTTTGATATAAGGTTATCCCAGCCTCTTTCGTTATCAGGTCTTTCACCACTTCTGCCGTTTACCATTGAAGCCATAGCCTTACCCTGAGAATCAAAACGCTCCATAAGGAAATCGTCATAAAGAACACCGTTTTCATTCGCACTTCCAAGCTCAATGATATTCATTCCGTTTTCGACCGTCTTGTCAACAGCTGAAGTCGCCATAAAAATTATATTACCCTGATAGTTTCCGAATGCCGTCACATCATCTCTGCCGGACATTGTTTTTACGATATCAGAATTTGAATCGGAATTAAAACGGAAAACAACCTTATCCTCAGCCTTCAGAGCCTTAACCTCTGCGTATACCGTTTCAAAGTCTGCGCAGGTTGTATTGAGAATAAGAAGAGAATCGTCGCTGACCTGCGCAAGTGCGTCTTCAAGACCTGCTACACGGCAATCGGTCTTCGGCTTATCTTCCGAGCCGTTTTCTGCACGAAGATAAAGCTCCTTAAGCTCTGCCAGAGACTTGTCTGAAACATTGGCCGAAACCGTCTTTCCGCTTACATCAACAACCATTCGGTCGGTCGTATCGTCAGCCATAAGAACAGCCTTGCCGTCCCTCGTCAGCTTTATATCAACCGAAACAAAACCGTATTCGCCACCTGCCTTGACAGCTTCCGCTGAATTTTCAGGGAAAGAGTGCCAATCGCCTCTGTGCGCAATACAAATAATTTTTTCGTATGAATCCAGATCTTCTTTTTTGATTGCTCCGACACTTGTTGAAAAAATGTTGAAAAACATTGTAACGATCAGGGTCATTAATACTATTTTATGAAAAAAACGAGTCATTTTGCTCTCCTATACCATATTTTTCTATTATTATAGCACAAAATCAATAAAAAATAAAGAAAAAATTTTTATATTTTTTAGCAAACAAATGTTTGCTTTTTGCAAAAAGATGTGTTATAATGCACTCAAGAACAGTGTAAAGAAGGGTTTTGCCATGCAGATAAACGATACACAGCGAAAAATATATGAGTTTCTTGTCGAAAGAAGTACTGACGGTGTGCCTCCCTCCGTGCGTGAGATAGGTGCTGCGGTCGGCCTTCGTTCAACTTCATCCGTTCAGTCCAACCTTGACGCTCTTGAAGCAGCAGGATACATTCAGCGTGACCCTCTTCTCAAGCGTTCAATCCGTATTATGGGTCAGGCAGATAATGTCACTCAGGTACCTATTCTGGGTACTGTTACTGCAGGTGCGCCGATCCTCGCAGTCGAGCAGATCGAGGGTTATTTCCCCTACACCGGTACTGTTTCAAGAGACAAGCCGCTTTTCGCTCTTCATGTCCGTGGTGAAAGTATGATTCAGGCAGGTATTCTTGATGGTGACCTCGTTATCGCTGAAAAGACTCCGTTTGCAAGAAACGGTGAAATCGTTATTGCGATGGTCGATGACGAAGCAACCTGCAAAACATTCTACAAAGAAAACGGTTATTTCCGCCTTCAGCCTGAAAACGATACTTACGAGCCTATCATCGTCGACGACTGCTCAATCCTCGGCAAGGTTGTAGCAGTTATGCGATACTATTAAGCAAAAAGAAAATCACCGCCTGAGCGGTGATTTTTTATTTTTCGTTAAATTGAAACAATTCCCGTTAACCAAAGGGAGAAGAAAACAAAGATTACTGCGATGACTATGTATGTGTAATAGAGCATTGTCTTAAGCACATATGCGAGCTTTTTCTCTTCATTTCCTGCAAGAGCAGCTCTTTCAGCGCTTACCTTCTGTGCAGCGATAATAATCAGCGCCATAAGCACTACAGCGCAAACAGCACCAAGCCACGAAGGGATGTTAAGAAACGCCTTCAGGCAATATCCGACGGCGGCAGCGGCAAATGATACACCGAGCCAGATAAACTTGTCTATCGGCTTGGGAAGCTTTTCAATTTTTTCTTTGTCGCTCATCGCCACTCCTCCTTTTAACAGTTATCTTAAGTATGATACCACAACTGTTTTTGAAATTCAATATAAATCTCGATATTAATATCCATTAGTATTGAATTCTATTTTTCTATATGTTAAAATTACCTTGTTATTCCTTTATTTTCAGGGAGGTTATTCTATGCAAAAAAGAAAATTTGAAAATCTCGGTGTTGATGCCTCGGTCCTCGGTTTTGGCTGTATGCGTTTTCCGATGAAAGACGGTAAAATTGACGAAGCTGAATCCGAGCGTATGCTTGACCGTGCCATGCAGGCAGGTGTCAACTATTACGATACAGCATACCCCTACCACGACGGAGAGAGCGAACCCTTCGTCGGTAAAGCTCTCAAAAAATACGACAGAGAATCTTTCTTCCTTGCAACAAAATTGCCGATATGGAAGCTCGATTCTATCGATGATGTTGAAAGAATTTTCAACGAGCAGCTCGAAAGACTCGGTGTGGATTATGTAGACTTCTATCTTCTCCACGCAGTTGATGCCGACAAATGGAAGACCATTCTTGACCTCGGCATTCTTGACTACTGCGATAATCTTAAGAAAGAAGGCAAAATACGCTATTTCGGCTTCTCTTTCCACGACGAATACGAAGCTTTCGAAGAAATTATCTCCTACAGAAAATGGGACTTTGTTCAGCTTCAGCTCAATTATATTGACATCCGTGAGCAGGCAGGTCTGAGAGGTGTTGAGCTTTGCAACAAGCTCGGTGTGCCTATCATAGTTATGGAGCCTGTAAAGGGTGGTACTCTCGCAAAGCTTCCCGACGAGGTTGAAGCTAAATTCAAAGCAAAGGATGCAGACGCATCAACCTCTTCATGGGCAATGCGTTGGTGCGGCACTCTTGAGGGAGTTAAGGTCATTCTCAGCGGAATGAGCACAATGGAGCAGGTTGAAGATAATCTTAAGACATTCGGAGATTTCAAAGCTCTCGACAGCGAAGAAAAAGCCCTCGTTCAGGATGTCGCAGATACTCTTAACAGCAGAATGAGAAACGGCTGCACAGACTGCCGTTACTGTATGCCCTGCCCTGCAGGAGTTAATATCCCTGCAAACTTTGACCGATGGAACAAATACGCTGTTTACGGAAATGTTGAAAACGCAAAAGATCGTTGGGCAAACTTCAAGGACGAAGAAAAGGCTCACAACTGCATCGGTTGCGGTGCTTGCGAAGATAAGTGTCCGCAGAAAATCAGTATCCGTGACGACCTTGCAAGACTTCAGATTGAAATGGATTCACTTAAATGAAAAGAAAATCAAACACGATTAAGATATCGTTAGGCGCAATGCTTACAACTTTAAGCATCGTCCTTCCTCAGATTTTTCACCTTACGGGCATTCCTCAGGTCGGCGCAGTCTTTCTGCCGATGCATATTCCCGTTTTGCTTGCAGGTTTCACGCTCGGCCCTGTTTACGGTGCCGTCATAGGTACAGTCGCACCCGTTGCAAGCTATTTCATTACGGGTATGCCGTCTGCAGCAAAGCTTCCATTTATGCTCGTTGAGCTGATTGTTTACGGCCTTTCAAGTGGAATTTTTTATCATAAGCTTAAGTTGAAAGATAAAAAATTCGGCACAATAATTTCACTTGTACTTTCAATGCTTGCAGGGCGTATTGCTTATGCCGCTGCTCTTATAATTGCAGGAAAAATCTTCGGAATTGAAGCAGGTGGAATTATGGCAGCTGTTGCAGCGACCGTTACGGGAGTTTATGGTATCGTGCTTCAGGTTATAACAATACCTCCCATCGTATATACTGTTAAAAAAGGTGGACTTCTTAAATGAACAGCCTTGAGAAAGCAAAAGACTTTCTGAAAAAAGAAAACGCAACCCTCGTTGCAATCAATAAAGATGAAATATATATTTCTCACGCAAGAGGAGTTGCACCGATATTAGAAAAAATTGATGAAAACCCGTCTTTTTTCTGCGGTGCATCCGTTGCAGACAAGGTTATAGGCAAGGCAGCAGCGATGCTTCTTTCGAAATACAGAATCAAGGAGCTTCATACATCCCTGATAAGCGAAAGAGCTCTTGAATATTTTGAAAAAACACCGATTGCCGTCACTTACGACAATCTTGTTCCCAACATTATCAACCGTGATAAAACCGACATCTGCCCGATGGAAAAATGTGTTCTCTCTACTGATGACGAGGACGAGGCAGAAAAGCTCATCCGTCTTAAAAGGCAGGAACTGAATAAAAGATAAGGAGAATTTACTATGCCAATGATATCAACAAAAACCACAACACCCATCACAAAAGAGCAGGAGCTGATCCTCAAAGAAAAACTCGGAAAGGCAATCGAAATCCTTCCCGGTAAAACCGAGATGTGGCTTATGCTTGAATTTGAAGACAACTGCAGACTCTGGTTCAGAGGCGACAATTCATCCCCTCTTGCCTTTGTTGAGGTGAGTGCCCTCGGCACAATCAATCCATCTGCAGCTGAGAAGCTCACTGCCGAGATCTGCAACATCTGCAAGGAGGTTCTTGGAATTGACGGCAGCGGAGTATATGTCAAATACGAAGAGACCGATAAATGGGGATATAATTCAACTAATTTTTAAAAAATAATAAAAGATAAGCGGTAAAGTGTTGACTTTACCGCTTTAAAGTGTTATACTGTACCAAATTTTAAAAAGGATGACCGAAAATGCCTATTACAGAAATTCTCGACAAGAACGCCGAGCTTTATGCCGACGATATCGCTCTTGTTGAAATCAACCCCAAAAACGAAACTCCGTCAGGAAGAGTTACCTGGCGTGATTATTCCCTTATTGAAGCAAACCCGAACGAATTCTATCGCCGTGAGATCACATGGAAGGAATTCAACAAGAAGGCAAACCGTTTTGCAAACCTGCTTATGACAAGAGGAATCAAGAAGGGCGATAAAGTTGCTATTCTTATGATGAACTGCCTTGAATGGCTTCCGATTTATTTCGGAATTCTCAAAGCAGGAGCTATCGCTGTTCCTCTCAACTATCGTTACACAGCAGATGAAATCAAATACTGCGTTAACAAGTCAGACTCCGAGTTTGTTGTGTTCGGCCCTGAATTCATCGGCCGTATTGAGGAAATCTGCCATAGAATGCCTTCAGTCAAAATGTGGCTCTATGCAGGTGAAGGCTGTCCGACTTTCGCAGAAAGCTACGAATCGCTCATTCAGTATTGCTCAACTCACGCACCTAAAATTGATATCACTGACGAAGACTACGGTGCAATCTATTTCTCATCAGGTACAACAGGCTTCCCGAAAGCTATTCTTCACAAGCACGAAAGCCTTGTTCACGCTGCCCGTGTTGAGCAGAACCACCATTCGCAGACAAAGGACGATGTTTTCCTTTGCATTCCTCCCCTTTACCATACGGGTGCAAAGATGCACTGGTTCGGTTCATTCCTCGTTGGTGGTAAGGCTGTCCTTCTCAAGGGTATCAAGCCTGAGTGGATTTTAAAGGCTGTTTCCGAAGAGAAATGTTCAATCGTATGGCTTCTTGTGCCATGGGCTCAGGATATCCTCGACTCAATCGACAGAGGCGACATTGACCTTTCAGAGTATGAGCTTTCTCAGTGGAGACTTATGCATATCGGTGCTCAGCCCGTTCCCCCGAGCCTTATCAGAAGATGGAAGGCCATCTTCCCGAACCACGATTACGATACAAACTACGGTCTCAGCGAATCAATCGGCCCCGGCTGTGTTCACCTCGGTGTTGAAAATATTCACAAGGTCGGTGCAATCGGTAAAGCAGGCTTCGGATGGGAAGTTAAAATCGTTGATGCTTGCCGCAACGAGGTTGCAAAGGGCGAGGTTGGCGAGCTTGCAGTCAAAGGTCCCGGCGTTATGACCTGCTACTATAAAGACGACCAGTCAACAAACGAAGTTCTTGCAGACGGTTGGCTCTTCACGGGTGATATGGCTCAGGAAGACGAGGATGGATTTATCTTCCTTGTTGACCGTAAAAAGGATGTTATCATCTCAGGCGGTGAAAACCTCTACCCCGTTCAGATTGAAGACTTCCTTCGCAAGAACGATGCGATCAAGGATGTTGCCGTTATCGGTATTCCCGATGCCCGTCTCGGTGAGATTGCAGCGGCAGTTATCGAGGTTAAACCCGAATACACTCTTACAGAGGAAGATGTCAACGACTTCTGCCTTGACCTTCCGAAATACAAAAGACCGAGAAAGATTATCTTCAGCGATGTTCCCCGTAACCCGACGGGTAAGATTGAAAAACCCGCACTCAGAAAGAAATACTGCGGTGAAAGCGTCGTTGCACAGCAGAACGAAATCAATCAGTAATATTAAAAGGCTTGTCCACGAAGGACAAGCCTTTTTGTTTTATTTGTAACATTCAACGACGGTCATATCATCAGCCTTGAGAAAGAATTTATCTTTAACTGCTTCGGGGATAAAGAAATAATCTCCCTTGACTATTTCTTTTTCATATCCGTCACCGATAATTCTGCCGTTACCTTCAGTAACAACATAGATGCAAGCTCCCTTATCGAGCTTAAATTCGCCACCGTCAAACATAATCTTGCGAACCTTGAAGCTTTCCGTTATGCTCTCGTCGATAACAGACTGATAGTCAACTCCGTCTGCACTCGGAATAGGCTTGCTTGCAAGAGGTGCCGGGAAAGTTTTTTCCATATCGAAGCATTCGAGTGCTGTCTTTTTATCAAGACCAAGATACATCTCGTTATCAGAAAGTCTGTATTCACCACACCAGCGCTCCGGCTGTATTGTGAAATCCGTCGGCTCCTGCACCTCAAGAAGAAGGCAGCCTGCACCGATTGCGTGAACCATTTTTGCAGGAATATAAATGATATCGCCTGCCTTGACAGGGAATGATTCGAGCAGCTCTTCCATAGCAGTCAGGCTCGTTTCGCTCGCTTCAATCGCCTTTTCAAACTGTTCCATTGTTACGCCCTTTTTAAAGCCGTAAAAGATTTTCGCATCAGGTCTTGTTGCAAGAATTACCCAGCTTTCTTCCTTGCCATAGTTTGAATTAAAATGCTCTCTTGAAAAAGCCTTGTCCGGATGAGCCTGAACGGGAAGTCTGATTGCGCTGTCAAGAATCTTCGTCAGAATACCGATATCTTCTCTTTCTCCGATAAGCTCCTTTTTATACTCTTTGAGAGCATCGCTGAGGTAAACATCCGAACCCTGGATTTTAGAAATACCTTCATATTCATCCGTACTTCCCTCATTAAGAGCATGAACAGCAGAAACTACCCATTCCTCGGGATAGTTACCGTCTGTTGAGTCGTCAGAGAAGAAATCAGCAAAAAGCTTTCCTCCTGTATAGACACGGAAAACTCGATTTTTTTCAAAAAACATCGGATAATCAAAAAACATAAAATCACCTGTATTTAATAAGTTTCTGTGCTTCATCGATGTTTTCTGCTCTGCCGACTGCAACAAGCGAAGTCAACGCTGCACCGTATGCAGCCTCTTCCTCGTAAAGAGGGAACCTGATTTCAGCAGAAAAAATCTCAGAAACAACTTTCTGCAAAGCAGCATTCTTTCTTATACCGTTTCCTGAGCAGACGATTTTTTCGGTCTTTTCGCCTGCATACATAGCGTGAAGCTCGGTTGCTATTGCATAAAGCATAGCAACCGCCATATCCCCTGCCGTGAAATTATCCTGCGACATATTTGAGAATCCACCACGGATTGAAGGATTCGCACGGGTACCGCAGAAACGGCTGTCTGCAACGAGATCTGTTTTTGTTTTGGTTTCAAGCATTTTATCTATCTGCTTATAAAGTGACGGACATTCCTCGCCCGTTGCAAGCTCGACAACAGAAGCAAAAAAGCGTTCAAGCATTGAGAATGCACGGCCTCCGCAAAGAGCTGCACCGACGATAAGAAATCTCTTTCCGTCATAGGGACGGGACTCTATATTTTCGCCCGTTACGGGAGTATCGCTGAGATAAGAAATCTGCGACCCTGTTCCTACATTGAGAAGAGGTGCACCAATTCCGTCAGAGCCGATGAAGCTTGCCTGATTGTCTCCGACGGCAACACAGACCTGAACCCCTCGCCAGCTGCCGACAGACCTGAACTCTGCCGTAACTTCAGGGAGCATTCCATTATCAATCGTAAACTCATTTTTCGAGATATCAAAGCAACCGAAGCTCGCTGCATTTGTGATATGCATAAGGGCTTTCTTAGTGCCCGTCAGCTTCATTGCAATATAGTCGCCAATCGTGCATACGCCGACAGCCGACTTCGGAACAAGCGAATTTTCACGGTTATAAAAATCCGTTACAAGTCCGTAGCCTGCAAAGCTGCCAAGATACTGAGCGTAGGTTTTACCATCCTTATAAGGAAGATTGCCTCTTTCATCCTGCCAGATATACAGAGGACTGACGGCTTCGCCATTTGCATCATAGTAAAGTATACCGTGCATCTGGTTTGAAATTCCGATCGAGACAAGCTCACCCTCGCCTTTGTTTAAAAGAACACCTTTGATCGCTTCAAAAACTTTTTCTTCAATTTTTGAAACATCCTGAATCTTTTCCCACGGATAAGGAGATTCGATGAACGAATTATTCTGACAAACGGCCGAGCAAAGAATTTCGCCTGTTTTATTATTCATCAGCACGGCGCAGATGCTCGTCGTGCCGATATCTATTCCTATTGAATACATTGTTTTACCTCAACAGCCAAGATTTGAAGATTTCGGATCAAGACGCTTGATGATATCCTGCTGAATTGCAGGTGACAAATCAAGGAAATTGACGAATGTGCCGTGAATTCGCATAATGTAAACTCCGCTCGGTGCATACTTCTTCGGATTTGCAAGCACCTTTTTGAGAATTTCAGCCGTTGTAACATTAACATAGAGATAGAAAGGTGAAACACCTTCGTTAAGCTCATTGAAGAAGAGAGGATTGATAATCTTATCTCTGAATTCAACGCCCTTACCTTCGTCGGTTTCGCTTGTGAAATATTTCGGGTCGATGCCGAGATGAGAAGCATAGCCACCGTTGAACTTTTCAAACGGAAGCTTCATATTTGAAAGCATACGGAAGCCGAGACCGTTTTCTGCGCTGCCGTAAAGGGGGTCAACACCGTAGCCGAGCATTTCTCTTGACTTTCTGCCGTCAGGAGTTGCACCTACCCAATAACCATAAAGAAGATGAGTTGACGGGCTTGAGAAATCGGGACGGAAGCTGTTGCCAAGATAATTCTTTGCTCCTGCAACAATATCTGCTACCTTTGATGCAACCTCTGCTGCATAGCCGTCAACCTTCTCGATGTTGTTTCCGAATTTATCTGCTGAAAGGAGGAATTCCTGCAATTCCTCATAGCCTTCAAAGTTTGCTTTGAGAGCATCAACAAGCTTGTCAGCATCTTCGGGACGCTCGGTGAGAAGCTTATCAATTGCACTGAAGGAGTCAGCGATTACGGATGTGCCGTGGATAAGGCATCCGCTGCCGTTATATTTTGTTCCCTGTGCATTATAATCACGCATATCAATGCCATTTTCCATACCGCCCATAAAGCAGGAAAGGAAAGGCACTCGCTGAGTTGAAAGTGCTACGGATGCACCGTTGGCTGCACCTGCCATTTCAGCAACAAAGAACTCAACATTTTTATAGAACTCTTCCTGAATGTTTTCAAGAGAAGCTGCCTTTGTATCAGCAAGGCGTTCACCCGTTACCGTTGAGATGCCACCCGTAAGAGTCATTTCAAGGATTTTGGGAAGATTGAGCCAGCTGTTTGTTGTGTTTGCATTGTCTTTTCCCATAATGAGGGGTTCCTGACAACCTGCGATTGAAATATCCGGCAGGTCTTCTGCGTCAACACCGTTTGCACCGAGAACCTCAAAGAGTGAATCGTCATTAAACATTGACGGAGTAAGCACGCCCGGAGTGAAGAAGAATCTGCCAAGCTCCTCATAAAGCTTCTGCGGAGTATTTTTATGAAGCTTGACAGAAAGAATCGGCTGAGGAAGGTTCATATCAAAATATGCGTCAAGCATCGCATATGAAGTTTCGTTTGTAAGGTCGTTACCTTCATTGTCGCGTCCGCTGATGATGATATTCTGCGAGATCGCCCAGCTTCTGTCTGCAACATTGAAGAAAACGAGGAAATGCTTGAAGAGACCCGCAACCGTGTCACGATCAAGTCCGTTTCTGTACGGTTCAAAAATTCTGTCTGCATTGCCGACGGAGAATGCAAACGGGTTCGGAGTCTGCTCAAGGCACATCATCTGCCAGAGAAGAATGAAAGACTGCATTGCCTCGTACATATTCTCTGCACCGTTTGCAGGAACCTTACGAAGAGTCTTTATCATAAGCTCAAGCTCAGCCTTGCGCTCATCGTCTGCACCAGCAAGCTTTGACTCTGCAAGAAGAGCATAGTTTTCTGCAAGAGCGATAACGCTTTCAAGTGCGATTCTGAAAGCCTTGTAGCCGTTGCCGTCCTTATCCTTGATTTCATCGATCATAGCCTGCACACCATTTTTGATTGCATAACGGAAA
>JAZORX010000299.1:0-14094 GCA_045656845.1 Acutalibacteraceae bacterium
ACGATATTTCAATGTTTTTTCTTAAAGTATCCCTCCGTCTTTTGCTGCGCAAAATCCACCTCCCTTTAGGCAAGGGAGGCAATGCACTATTTAAAACCATGCCAAAACATCCCGACAAACCCGGATTTGTTGCAACGCAGACATCCGTAAAAGCTCAAAGCAGGTATGCAATCAACATACCTGCTTTGTATCTTTTATATTTTGATTATTTCACGCCTTTAATCTTCACGCTGTACTGATATGTGCCGACCTTGAGCTTATACGGCTCGTGGAGGCAAGCGTTACCCGGCATATCGCCGCCGACACCTCTCTGACGGTGGTCGATATTAAGAGTAAGATAATCATCCTTCTCAAGTTCGTAAAGATGCTTTGCTTTTTCAAGCTTCTCCTGTGAATATTCACGAAGGCTGAAATCAAAGGTCTTATCTGCTGAAATCTCAAAGCCGTAGCCCTGAGCATTTGTCACCGTAAGGCTTCTTGTATCCGTACGGTTACCGTTTTCCTGTGGACGCATATATCTGTGCTCAAGAGTTTCGGGAGTTGCTGTATAAACACCGATCTTCTGACCTGTCTTTCTGTCGATATAAGCTTCGTGCGGACCTCTGCCGTACCATTTTACATTTGAGAAATCCTTTGAAAGGCCGAGTCTGATACCTGCCTTGACCATCGGAAGTGCAATACCCGTCATGGTCTGGCTGAAATCGATTGTTCCGTCAACATTGAAGATAAACTGAGACTGAACACTCTTTGCAAGCGGAGTTGACCACTTGATAAGAACATAAACCGAGCCTGAAAGACCCCAGACCTCGAAGCTCTTTGTTTTTACCATACGGCTGACATGATCCCATGTGTAAAGAGGATTGATGCGCTTGAACATAGGCGCAAAATTGAAGTAGTTTGTATCGTTATCCGTAAGAGGACGGAAGAAATTCGGGCGGAGAGTAAGGCTTGTGTCAAGCACATTTCCCTGACCGAAATCGAGAGCTACAAGCTCACCATCATAGAATCTCGCAACAGTATCGCCTGCCGTGATGTTATAAACACCGTCAATAACCTTGCAGGTAACAACTCCCTTAAGAAGCTTTTCTTCTTCCTTGATATCGCTTACAACAAACTGGCTGAAGCTGATTTCCTCATCCTTTGCGTGCCATTCGTTCTTTGACTTATAACGGAATGAAATTGTGAGGATATATTCACCGACGCCAAAATTCTTCTTATACGGAATTGCAACTCTCTTCTGAGACTGAGGAGCTGTGCCGTCAAGGTTGATCTTGCCGCTTTCGACCTTCTTGCCGTCGCGTGTGATCTCCCATACTGCATAGCAGTAATCAAGAGTTTCGAAATAGTTTTTATTCTTTATGCCATAGATCTGATTTTTCTTGTCAATCTCAACTGCGCAGATGTTTGAATAAACCTGCTTTACCTCATAGTATGCAGGATGCGGAACACGGTCTGCACCGATGATTCCGTTTGCGCAGAAATAGAAGCTTGAGTTGCCTTCCTTGAAGTCGCCACCGTAGAGCCATTTTTCCTGACCGTCTTCAACAACACGGATTGACTGGTCAACATAGTCCCATATGAAGCCACCCGTCATATGGTCGTACATTTCAAAATCGTCAACATATTCCTTGAGGTTACCAAGGCTGTTTTCCATACTGTGTGCATATTCGCAATAGATAACTGGATGGGTTCTGAAAACCTTCTCGGGAACGGGCTTATTATCTGCAGCAAGAGCATTCGCAACATTGTCGAAAAGGGTTGTTTTTATCTCTCGCTGATTAACAAGATCTTCAACGATTCTCTCCGTCGGATACATACGGCTGATGAAATCTGACTTTGTGAAGTCAAAGTCACCCTCATAGTGAACGGGATAAAGATCGCAGAGCTCAAGCATAGCTTCCTTCATTCTGCTGAAGTTTGTACCGTCGCCTGCTTCGTTACCGAGCGACCAGAAGCAGATACATGCGTGGCTTCTGTCTCTCATAATCATTCTCTCTGCTCTGTCAACAACAGCAGCTGTCCAGAGAGGATTATCTCCGGGAACATTCTTTCTGCTTACGTCGTGGGTCTCAACATCGCACTCGTCCATTACATAGAAGCCGAGCTCATCGCAAAGCTCGTAGAAATACGGGTCATCGGGATAATGGCTCGTTCTGATTGCATTGATATTTGCCTTCTTCATAAGGTGAAGATCAGTGATAAAAGTCTCCTTCGGCACTGCCCAACCGTGATCGGGATGGAAATCGTGACGGTTTACGCCCTTGATGATAACCTTCTGACCATTGACATAGTAAACATTGCCGATAATTTCGACTCTCTTGAAGCCTATTCTTATCTGCTTTTTAACGATACACTTTCTTGAATCGTAAATCGCAACCTCAAGCTTATAAAGCTCGGGATTTTCTGCCGACCATTTGCGTGCATTCTCTTCGATGTGCTTTATTTTAATTTCCTTGCCTGATGTTTTCTCGTTATAGATAACCTTTCCGTCAAGGCTCACCTTGCAGGTAACATTAGCTTCCTTGCTGAGAGTGACAGTAAGGTCAAGGATACCGTCCTTGATTGCTTCGTCAACCGTTGCAGCAGCATAGATATCATTGATCGTTATTTCAGGCTCAGCGACAATATAAACCTCACGATAAATGCCCGAAAGCTGCCACATATCCTGATTTTCGAGATAGGTAGCATCGCTGAAACGCATTACCTTTGCAGCAAGAATATTCTCACCGTCAATAACATAATCCGTGATATCAAACTCTGCAGGAGTCATAGCGCCCTGAGAATAGCCGACATATTTTCCGTTGATATAAACATAAAGAGCAGACTTTGCAGCACCGAAATGGAGGATGAGTCTTCTTCCGTCAAAATTTTCGGGCAGTGTGAATGTCTTTCTGTAAAAACCGATTTCATTTTTGCAGTGGCTTACCTTGGGAATCTCGCTTTCAACCGTTGAAACCTGAGGCGGCATAAAGGAGCAAAGATAAATTGGTTTGCCGTAGCCGAAGCTCTGCCAGACTGAGGGCACGGGAATCTCGTCCCATTCATTATCATAGAAACCCGGCTGTTCAAAGCAGGCAGGCTCGTCCTTTATACCCATCTGCCAGTAAAACTTCCAGATACCGTTAAGACTGAGCTTATATTTTGACTCGTCAAACTCCGCCTTATCTCTTGCATCGAGGGGCAAAGCAAGATTATGCCCATCGAGCTTATTCTCTTTAAAAAATAAAGGGTTTTCCCATTTGTGCAGTTTTGTACTCATAGTAAATCCTCCCAAGGCAAATTATTGCATATTATATTTATTATACATTGTATACGCCCTTTCGTCAAATAAAAAAACTGATTAAATTTTGTGGATTTGTGTTGTAAAAAATCCTTTATTATATTATAATAAATAAGTATTTTGAAATTGAGGGTGTTTTCAGATGACCAGACAAGGTTTTGACAATGAAAAATATCTCCGACTGCAATCTCAGCACATCAAGGAGCGAATCAATCAATTCGGCGGTAAGCTCTATCTTGAATTCGGTGGTAAGCTTTTTGATGATTTTCACGCATCGAGAGTTTTGCCGGGCTTTGCTCCCGACAGCAAGATAAAGATGCTTGAGCAGCTTAAAGATCAGGCAGAGGTAGTTATCGTAATCAACGCTGCGGATATTGAGAAAAATAAAATCCGTGGTGATCTCGGCATCACCTACGACCTTGATGTTCTTCGTCTTATTGATGCATTCAGAAACATCGACCTTTATGTTGGTAGTGTTGTTATGACCCGCTATCAGGGTCAGCCTGCCGCAGATGCTTTCTGCAAGCGTCTTGACTCTCTCGGAATCAAGGTCTACCGTCATTATCCGATTGAAGGCTATCCCTCTGATGTAGAAAAGATCGTCAGCGACGAAGGCTTCGGCAGAAACGAGTTTATTGAAACAACCCGTTCTCTAGTTGTTCTCACTGCTCCCGGACCGGGAAGCGGAAAAATGGCAACCTGCCTTTCTCAGCTTTACCACGAGCACAAGAGAGGTGTCAGCGCAGGCTATGCAAAGTTTGAGACATTCCCGATATGGAATCTTCCCCTCAAGCATCCCGCCAACCTCGCTTACGAAGCTGCTACAGCTGACCTCAACGATGTGAATATGATCGACCCGTTCCACCTCGAAGCATATGGTGAAACAACAGTCAACTATAACCGTGATGTTGAAATTTTCCCCGTTCTCGCTGCTACATTTGACCAGATTTACGGTGAATGCCCCTATAAATCACCGACGGATATGGGCGTCAACATGGTCGGTAACTGTATTTTTGACGACGACGCCTGCTGTGATGCATCCCGTCAGGAAATTATTCGCCGTTATTACACTGAGCTTTGCGCAGTTAAGAAAGGTCTCGGCAGCAAAGAGACCGTTACAAAAATCAAGCTGATTATGAAGCAGACAGGCATAACTGCAGACGAAAGACCCGTTATCGCAAAGGCTCTGAAAAGAGCTGAAGAGACAGGTGGTCCTGCAGTCGCAATCGAAATCGGTGATAACGAAATCGTAACGGGTAAGACTTCCCTTCTTATGGGTGCAAGCGCTGCAGCCGTACTCAACGCACTTAAAAAGCTTGCAGGAATTGAAGAAGACGCTCTTCTCATCTCGCCCGAGGTTATTGAGCCCGTTCAGGACCTCAAGGTTAAATATATGGGCAATCACAACCCCCGTCTCCATGTTGACGAAGCGCTGATCGCTCTTTCCATCTCAGCAGCAACAGACCCGAGAGCAAAGCTCGCAATCGAGCAGATTCCGAAGCTTCGCGGTATGCAGGCTCACGCAACGGTTATCCTCACAAGCGGAGACGAATCGATGTTTAAAAAATTCGGTATCAATCTCACTTGCGAACCTCAGTATCAGACAAAAAAGCTTTATCACAAATAAATTTAAAAAAGGAGTCTTCACTATGGCAATCCTTAACAACGCATTTTGCAGAGTATATCAGAAAACATTTAAAATGGTTATGCCCGTTTTCAACTGGGACGAGCCCGAGCTTCTCAAGGGTGCAGGCGCAATCAAGGACCTTCCTGCTCTCGTAAAGTCAAAGGGTGTTTCAAATGTTCTCGTCGTTACAGATAAGGGACTTATGGGTCTTAACCTTCTCGACAGTCTTTTTGAAAACCTTGAAAAGCAGAATATCAAATATACTGTTTATGACGGTGTTCAGCCGAATCCTTCAATCGAAAACATCGAGGAAGGCAGAAGAATCTACCTCAAAAACAATTGCGAAGGCATCATCGCTTTCGGTGGTGGTTCACCTATGGACTGTGCAAAGGTTGTCGGTGCAAGAATCGCTAACCCGAACAAGTCTGTTTCTCAGATGAGAGGTCTTCTTAAGGTTGTTAAGAAGATTCCTCCGTTCTTCGCTGTTCCTACAACTGCAGGTACAGGCTCAGAAACAACTCTTGCAGCTGTTGTTTCAAATATGCAGACACACGAAAAATACGCAATCAACGACCCTCAGCTTCGTCCGAAGTATGCTGTTCTTGACCCCGAGCTTACAACAGGTCTTCCCAAGAAGATCACTTCTACAACAGGTATGGACGCTCTCACTCATGCAATCGAAGCTTACATCGGTCAGAGTGGCGTTAAGAGCACAAACGACTATGCAGAGAAGGCAACAAAGCTTATCTTTGACAACCTTGAAAAAGCTTACGAGGACGGCAAGAACATCGAAGCCCGTGAAAATATGCTCGTTGCATCTTTCTACGCAGGTATGGCTTTCACAAGAGCTTATGTCGGCTATGTTCACGCAATTGCACATAACCTCGGTGGTCTCTACGGCACACCTCACGGTCTTGCAAACGCTGTTATCCTTCCTCATGTTCTTGAATACTATGGTGAATCAGCTTATGCTAAGCTTGCAAAACTTGCTGATATCGTTGGTATCGACGGCAGCAGCGAAAAGGAAAAGGCAGAGAAGTTCATTGAAGAAGTAAAGAGAATGAACAAGGCTATGGACATTCCCGAGCATTTCGATTTCATCAAGGATGAAGATATCCCGACAATCGTTGAACGTGCTCTTAAGGAAGGCAATCCTCTCTACCCCGTTCCGAAGATTATGGATAAAGACGACTGTGCAGCAGTTATCAAGGCTATCCGCGGTTTCTGATAATCATAAAAACAATCACTCTGAGTTTTTGCTCAGGGTGATTTTTATACATTTTTCCAGTCTGACCGATTGACTAAATTATTCTTAAAAAGTATAATACACTTTGGAAAAAGAGGTGTTGAAATTATGTTAAAGCGATTTCTCAGCTACTATAAGCCGCATAAAAAGATGATGGTTCTTGATATGCTTGCTGCACTGATGATTTCAGTTATAGGTATGGTTTATCCCGTTGTTACGAATAAGATGCTCAACGATTATATTCCCAACAGAATGTATATGACCATCGTTATCGCAGGTGCAATCGTTCTCGGTCTTTATTTCATAAGAATGGCGCTTAACTATTTCGTTCAGTACTACGGCCATGTTATCGGTGTTCATATGCAATCGCAGATGAGAAAAGATCTCTTTGCTCATCTTGAGAAGCTCCCGTTCAGCTTCTTTGACAATAACGAAACGGGTAAAATTATGACCCGATTGACGAGTGACCTTTTCGAGGTTGTTGAGCTTGCACATCATGGCCCTGAAAACGTTCTTATCAGCTCAATTATGATTATCCTCTCATTCTCTTATCTTATAACGATTGACTGGATTCTCACCCTTATAATCTTCACCTGCGTTCCCATCCTCGTTTTCGTTACGATCAAGCTTCGCAAAGCTATGAAAACAGCTTTTAACGACAGAAGAAAAAGCACTGCCGTTATCAACGCAGCAGTTGAAAGCAGCGTTACGGGAATCCGTGTTACGAAAGCTTACACAAACTGCAAAAAGGAAATCGAAAAATTTGAAAAAGGCGATGAAGAATTTGTCGATTCATCATACAGAGCATACAATGCAATGGCAAAGTTCCATTCTTCAACAACCTTTATCACCGAAGTTTTCAATGTTTTCATTCTCATCGCAGGTGGTATTTTCCTCTATAACGGACGAATCACTTTCGGCGACTACTCAACCTTTATCGTTTCCGTCAATCTCTTCATCAGCCCTGTAAACACTCTTATAGGCTTTATGGAGCAGTTTCAGAATGGCGTCAGCGGTTTCAAAAGATTCTGCGAGATTATGGACGAAGAGCCCGAAACTGACAAACCCGATGCAAAAGAGCTTGAAAATGTTCAGGGCGAAATCGAATTTAAAAATGTCAACTATTCCTACGAAACTTCAAAAGGCGTTCTTCACGATGTAAACCTGAAAATCACAAAGGGACGCAAGGTTGCTCTCGTCGGTCCTTCAGGCGGAGGCAAGACTACCCTCTGCCACCTTCTTCCGAATTTCTATAAGCTTGAGGAAGAGGACGGTGCAATCCTCATTGACGGAACAGATATAAGAGACATCACCCTTGATTCTCTCAGACGAAACATCGGTATCGTTCAGCAGGATGTTTTCCTCTTTGCAGGAACGATTCGTGACAACATCCTTTACGGCAGACCCGACGCAACTCAGGAAGAAGTTGAAGAAGCTGCAAGAAGAGCGAATATTCACGAATACATCGAAACTCTCGAAAAGGGCTACGATACTGAAATTGGTGAACGAGGTGTCAAGCTTTCAGGCGGACAGAAGCAGAGACTGAGCATTGCAAGAGTTTTCCTCAAAGACCCTGCAATCCTTATTCTTGACGAGGCAACGAGTGCGCTTGACAACACAACGGAAGTTCTTATTCAGCACGCTCTCGACGAGCTTTGCAAGGGCAGGACGACTCTCGTCGTTGCACACAGACTTTCGACCATCCGAAACGCTGACGAAATTGCAGTTGTTATCGACGGTAAAATCAGAGAGCGTGGTACACACGACGAGCTTATAGAGGCAAACGGAACTTATAAGAAGCTCTACTCTCTCCAGTTCAGGGAGAATGATTTAATTGAATAAAAAAATTACACCTTGGAAAATCAATTCCAAGGTGTTTTTTTGTTATCTTTAATCTATAATCGCATCAACCACATTCGTTCCGTCTACTTCTGCTGAATCTGCGACGGAGGTGCTGATGTTTCCTTCCTCATCCGTTGAGAAAACGATAGTTTTTCCGACTCCGTTCATCTTAAGAACAATGACAAGAAGAATGATAAAGATGAGAACGGACACGCCAATCAAAGACAAAACCAGAGCCTTGCCTTTCTTCTCTCCCTCACGGGCCTTATAATATTTATCCATTCTTTTTTTGGTTGCTTCGTAGTCAAACTCCTTGTTTGGCTGCTTTTCTTTCTTTGCCATTTATCATCAACTCCGAGTAAATTATAGCTTAACCGTTTGTTTTTGTCAATTACGGCTGAGGTGTTACGGGTTTATCCTCGCTTTCGTGCTCAAACGAAATGAAATTATTTCTCTTTGCATATGCCCAACGCATATCAAAAACCTCGCAGGCACTTGCAGGCATATAAAGCTGACCTTCATCAAGGCGCTTAACGGGAGCTTCAAGCTTAACCTCTCCACCGTCCGTTACTGCAATGTCGCTATCCTCAAAAAATTCTGCCTTCTTGCCGTAAATATCAAGAGTTATCTTGCCCTTTTCTTTAATTACGGCACCACCTATGTAGCCGACAAGCACACCGAGAGGAGCGTACCATACTCCGTCGACCTCGTGGCAAGGTGTTGCAGACTGGCAGAGACCGAGCTGAGCGCCCTTAAACATCATTCGTGTACGGTTATATTTAGGCGCAATCGCATAGGGTGTAATTTCATCGTTATCCTTATCGATTGTGCATTTATCAACAATTCTTCCATCCTCAAAAACCGTTGAGGTGAGAGTCATCTTTCCACCGTCAATTTCAACAACTGCGATTACGGAAACATCCTCTTCCTGAGTGTAGAAAGCAGAATGCCATACCTTTGCAAGTGCTCTTGTGCCGGGAGGATTTTTGCGTGAATTGCCGAGCATATAGTGAACAGTACCCATTGACGGGCGTTCAAAAAGCTCTTCATTCTTCATCGGGAAGCTTCGTGAGAAATTGTGCTCGTGGCCTGAGAAGCAGAGGTCAAGCATTTCGAAGCCTTCACGCATAACGGGATAAGCATCATAATTCTGGCAGTCTGAGCCTGAATAGCATATCGGGAAATGATATGAACCGATTTTCCACTGTTTATCGCAGTTTTTAAGGTCGTTTATCATCCACTCGTTGACCTCTTCGGGTCCGTTGACACCGATGACCATAAAATGTGCATTGCCGTAATTGAAGGTGTAGTTCTCTGTCTTCCAGTTTTCGGGGCCGTTGTCTGCGTATGAGCCCTTGAACTGCTTGCCGAAAAACTCGGCAGGCTCTGAATAATATCTGCCTATTCCGTTTTTGTAATCTTTGAAGCCACGGTTATCGTGATTACCGAGAGTCATCATAAACGGTATATGCTCAACAACACCCGTAAGTCCGCTGAAAGCACCGTTCCACTGAACCTCGTGCTGACCGCAGTCTGTGTTATCTCCACCCGTAAGGATAAACCTTGCATCGGGATGCTTTTTGAGAGTTTCTTTCAGAATATAGTTGAAATAGGAATAGTCGGGGCAATCGTGCGGTTCGCCCTGCTGCTGGTCTGAAACACAGATAAACTTGAATTTCGTCAGATTTTCAGGCTCTGTTTCAAAATAAAACTCCTCGCTGCGGTTTTCGTCGTCACCGCAGGTATAGAAATACTTTGTACCTGCTTCAAGACCCCTGAGCTTTGCCCAGTACATATTGCTGATGTCGATATCGCTTTCGAAAACTTCTGTCTCTGCATCGCAGCGAAGCCATTCCTGCGAACCGTCCTTACGATAAAGAACATAACCTTTCTCAACATCAGTGCAGGTACGCCAGGTCACATTCATTGTGGTCTTAGCATCATCTGCAATGCTTATAAAAATATGGTCAGGCTGCTTCTGAGAGCCTCTTATCGGCTTTTCTTTCATAGTATCCCCTACTTTCCGATTATAACCGTTGCCGGCTGTTTTTCGTCTGACTCGCAGAAAATCTTCAGCATCTGCAAAGCCTTTGACATTTCAAGATGTGAAATATCGCTTCTTGAATCAAGTTTTGAGAGTATGCGTTCATAAATCTTGTCGCCCTGTTCAACATTTTCTGCCGTAACATAGCTGTCCAGCATACTGCATATGAGCTCTCCCTGCTGACGAATGCCATCGTTGCCGAGAGTTTTGAGATATCTGAAATACTTAAGAAGGGTTTCGCCCTTAATGGTCTGATCACCTGCAGTAAGGATGAGAGTGAAATCCTCTGCTTTATAGTCAATCCTTTTTGCAACGGTATATTCAAGGCCACCCATACTGTTGATTGCAAGAGCGAATGTATCCGTATCTGATGCGACATATTTATCGACAGAAATACCCTCTGCACTCTCAACTGCAGAAACAAGGCCTTTTTCGCCACCCGTTTTAAGAGCCGATATATAATCGGCATTATCAGGGTTAATGGGATGCACCTCGAAGCCGGGCTTTTCCATATCTGCATTGATTACTGCGAGGAAATAAATCTCACTTTTATCCTTGCTTGCTGAATATACGAGAATTTTCATCTGCCCCTGAAGCTCACCCGGAAGATCAACGAGCTGGTCCTCCGTCATACCCTCCTGAGCCTGAGTGGTTTCATTCTTAAAAAAAAGATCCTTAAGAAAATTATCGTTATTTTTAAATATTACGGCTACCGAAACCGAGCCGATCAAAAGAGCGCAGACAAGAACGATGAGCACCAGCTTAAAAGATCCTCTTCTCTTGTCCTGCTTTGAAGTTTTGAATTTATTTGCAGCCATTCTATCACATTCTTCTTAAAATTACTGTTGACTTCGCACCGATATCAACGAGCGTTCCTCTGACATAACTGTTGCCGAGCAGGTCCTCAGCGTCGCTCCACTCTTCTCGGACATAATAGGTTATCGGGTGCGGATTACTGTTTGAAATAACAAGAATCGCATTTTCATCTTTTCTTCTCGCAAAGGCAACACAACCTGCAACGGACGAAAGAATTTCAACTCTGCCGTCTGTGAAGCATTTATTCGTGCGCCTGATTTCACCGAGCTTTTTGTACCATTCAACAAGCTCTTCGTTCTCTTTTCCCCAAGGATAACAGCAACGGTTGAATGGGTCCTTATAGCCCTGCATTCCTGCTTCGTCTCCATAGTAAATACTCGGCACACCCGGCAGAGTAAACTGAAGAGCAGAAGCCATTTTCATAAGATGCAAGCCGTTTCTATAAGCCTTTTCATCAAGAGAATGGGTGCTTTGCCACTCTCTGTCCCTGTACTCACAGCTTTCACCTGCAAGAGCCGTAATCGCTCTCATTGTATCGTGTGTTGAGATATGATTCATAAGCACATCAAGAACCTGCTTGGGATAATTCTCAACGATAGTCATTATCCTAGAGCTGAAAAGCTCTGCGATTCCAAGACGGACAAAATCTATAACCGCACCTGCGAAGGGATAGTTCATAACGCTGTCGAGCTGCTTTCCCGTAAGGTAACGCCTGCGCTGACCGTAGCTGAATTTATTTGACGCATCCTCCCAGACCTCACCCATAACGAGGGCATCGGGATTTTCTTCTTTAACGGCTTTTCTGAAATTATCAAGAAAAACATCGGGCAGCTCATCTGCAACATCAAGCCTCCAGCCTGCTGCACCAAGCTTCAGCCACTTTCTTGCAATTCCGTTTTCGCCCGTTATATATTCAATAAAGCCGGGGTTTTCTTCAATAATCTCAGGCAGAAGCTTTATTCCCCACCAGCTCAGATAATCATCGGGCCAGCTTTTGAATTTATACCATCCGTAATATTCAGAGTCCTTTGACTGGTATGCACCGACGGTATCATACCTGCCGTATTCATTGAAATATTTACTGTCGCATCCCGTATGGCTGAAAACACCATCGAGGATGATTTTTATACCCTTCTCATCAGCTGACTTGCAGAGGTTTTCAAAATCCTCCTGAGTGCCGAGAAGAGAGTCTATCTTAGTGTAATCTGCCGTATCGTAACGGTGATTGCTGTGTGCTTCGAAAATCGGATTGAGATAAATACAGGTCACACCGAGACTCTTGAGATAATCAAGCTTTTCACAGATTCCTTTGAGGTCTCCACCGAAATAATCGTTATTGAGCACCTTGCCTTCCTTAGTAGGACGCCAAAAAGGCTCACCGTCACAATCATCACGCAGAACTCTGTCTTCGGGAACACCACTCTTTTTCTCACCTGAAAAAGCGAAACGGTCGGGAAAAATCTGATAAATAATTCCACCCTTGAGCCAATCGGGAGTTTCAAAACCTTTGTCGTAAACGGTCAGCTGCCACAGAGCTCCATCCTCACGGATTTTGCCGATGCCGTCTCCGTAGTTAAAAATCCTGCTCGTACCCCACGGGGTATCATATTCAAATCTGTATTCATAAAGACCGCTTTCGTCAGGGCAGAAGCTGACTTTCCACCATTCTTCGTGCTCACCCTGCATACAGTCCCACTGCATTCCGATGAATTTTTCAAAACTTTCTGTATCTTTTTTAATAACTAATCTTGCATGATGGCAACAAAATTCACGGGGCAAAACAATACGAAAATCAACGGTCTGACCCGTTTCTATTGCCCCGAAGATACTTTTATGGTACTCATAACCTGAATTATACGGAATATACATTAAAACTACTCGCTTATATCGTTATTCTGCATTTCGTCAACCTTGTCTGCCGGAACTGTCACCTGGCTTTCATAAGGATTGGTTGAAGGTTGCGTTGTTGTGACTGCAGTTGTTTTTTCTCCTTCGTAGGGAGCTTTTGAAATTTCAAGTAAAGCATCAGTTATGATAAAGCTTGCAAGGGCGATACCTAAAAACACGATTGCGATAACCAGATATTTGACAATCGGTTCCCATCTCGCTTTTTTATCCGTACTGATGAAATATTTCTTATTGTCGCTGTAAGAAGAACGGAATTCCGTATAGCTTCTCGGGCGTTTATTATATTTGTTCTTTTCCATTTTATCACCTGATCTGCCATTATTTGATGGTTGAATACCGTGCAGGACGGTCATATACTTTATAGTACAATAATCTTATGGGGGAATTATTTTGGACATTCAGCCACTTGGCAGCAATAAATTTCTGGTCAACCTCAGCCCCGAAGACCTTACGGAGCTTGACATTACATACGACACTATGGACTATTCAAACATTGAGACCCGTCGGGTTATCTGGACGATTCTTGACTATGTGCGCAGAAACACGGGGCGGGACATCGACCCTTCCGGTAACCTTCTGATTGAAGCATCGCCTGACGGAGTGGGAGGCTGCATCCTTCTTTTCACCGTACCCGTTTCCCGGTCGGGCATAGGCACGGTCATTTCAAAAACAGATTCTGTTCAGATTTTCGAATTCCGAAGCTCTGACGACCTGCTCGATGCAATGACAGCCGTCGGAAAAGGAAAGATTGACGGTCGGATTTTCACTGACGGACGGAAATTCCGTGCCGAAATGCCTTGTGAAAAGGCATCTCTTTACCGTCATATTATTGAAGAATTCGGGACCTTCGTCGGCAACGACAGCCTTACCGTCACCTCAACCCACGAGCATTGGAAAGAGCTGAGCAAATCAACCTCTTAAGCTTTCAATCATCGCTGACGGATCATCTGCACCGAAAACTGCACTGCCTGCAACGAGGACATTTGCACCTGCAGCAATAGCGACGGGAGCTGTTTCAAGAGAAATTCCTCCGTCTACCTGAATATCAAGCTCAAGTCCTCTTCTCTCTGCCTCTGCACGAAGAGAGGAAACCTTCTGCATCATATCAGCCATAAACTTCTGACCGCCGAAGCCGGGTTCAACGGTCATTATAAGCACCATGCTGAGCTTATCAAGGTAAGGATAAACCTCTTCAACGGGTGTTGCAGGCTTGACAGTAAGCCCTGCCTTACAGCCGAGAGAAAGAATTTTATCTATCGTTTCATCAACGGGAGACTCACTCTCGATGTGGAAATTAATTATATCTGCACCTGCTTTTGCAAAATCCTCTG
>JAZORX010000300.1:0-8024 GCA_045656845.1 Acutalibacteraceae bacterium
TATAAAATATTCAGGCATTGTCGCAGTTTTCTGCGGCAATGTTTTTTATCTTTATAAGTATGATATCACAACAAAAGAGTATAATCAATCTTTTTGTTATGGGCATAAAGATTAAAAATTTATTTGTTACAACATTGACAAACGACGCAAAGATGATATAATCGTAGTGTATAAATTTATAGGAGTGATATAAATGCCACTTGTTAACACAAAAGAAATGTTCAAAGCTGCTTATGAAGGCGGCTACGCTATCGGTGCTTTCAACGTAAACAATATGGAAATCATCCAGGGTATCGTTGAAGCAGGTAAGAAGCTCAATGCTCCCCTTATCCTTCAGGTTTCTAAGGGCGCAAGAGCTTATGCTAACCACACTTATCTTGTAAAGCTTGTTGAGGCTGCAGTTGAAGAGACAGGTCTTCCTATTGCACTTCACCTTGACCACGGCCCTGATTTCGAAACATGTAAGAGCTGCATCGACGGTGGCTTCACATCAGTTATGATCGACGGTTCACACCTTCCTTACGAAGAGAACGTTGCTCTCACAAAGAAGGTTGTTGATTATGCTCACGCTCACGGCGTAACAGTTGAAGGTGAGCTCGGTCAGCTTGCAGGTGTTGAAGATGATGTTAACGTTTCTGCAGAGGACGCATCATACACAAATCCTGATCAGGTTTACGATTTCGTAACACGCACAGGTGTTGACTCTCTTGCTATCGCTATCGGCACAAGCCACGGTGCATACAAGTTCAAACCCGGCCAGAAGCCGCAGCTTCGTTTCGATATCCTTGAAGAAGTTTCACAGAAGCTTCCCGGTTTCCCGATCGTTCTTCACGGTGCATCATCAGTTGTTCCTGAGTTTGTTGAGATCATCAACAACTACGGCGGTGAGATGCCTGATGCTATCGGTATCCCCGAGGAGATGCTCCGTCAGTCAGCTCAGATGGCAGTTTGTAAGATCAACATCGACTCAGACCTCCGTCTTGCAATGACAGCAGCTATCAGAAAGTATATGGCAGAGAATCCGAGCCACTTCGATCCTCGTCAGTACCTCAAGCCTGCTCGTGAAGCAATCCAGGGTATGGTTGAGCATAAGATCAACACAGTTCTCGGTTGCGGCGGCAAAGCATAAGTTAATCGGAATATTCTCAGGCAGTTGCGAAAGTGACTGCCTGTTTTTTTGAGAGGTTATTTTTATGTTGGATAAACTTGTTTCTTCAATCCCATCAAAAGTGGATGGTGTGCTCATCGTTTCAGAGACAAACAGAAGATATTTCACATCCTTTTCTTCAAGCGACGGAGTTTTACTCGCAACGAAAAATGGTTCTGTTTTTCTTACGGACAGCCGATATATTGAAGAGGCTCAGAATGTTGTTAAGAATTGCGAGGTTGAAGAGCTGAAAAAAGCATCTGAGCAGCTTCCCGAGCTTTGCAGAAGGTTAGGAGTCAGAACTCTGATGGTGGAAAGCGACCGTCTTACTGTTTCTGAGCTTAAGGCTTACAGAAAAATGCTTAAAGGCATCCTTCTGACAACTGTCGGCACAGACAAGCTTATTGATGAGCTTCGTGTCGTCAAAAGTGAATATGAGCTTGACTCAATCATCAAGGCGCAGAGGATTGCGGAAAAGGCATTCGACTATATCCTCGGTTTTATAAAAGAGGGTGTGACCGAAAAAGAAATTGCACTCGGGCTTGATTTCTTTATGCTTAAAAACGGAGCTGAAGCGATTTCCTTTGAAACGATTGCGATTTCAGGCGCAAACACATCCAAGCCTCATGGGGTGCCGACGGATAAAAAGGTATGTAATGGCGATTTTATTACAATGGATTATGGTGCAGTCGTAAACGGTTACCATTCAGATATGACGAGGACAATTGCTGTCGGAGAAATCAGCAACGCACAGGCAGAAGTCTATGAGACCGTGCTTGAGGCTCAGCTCAGAGCTTTGGCAACTCTTAAAGAAGGCGTAAAAGGCTGCGAAGCAGATGCAGCAGCACGCAACTATATAAATGAAAAAGGTTACGGTGAGTATTTCCGTCACTCAACGGGACACGGGGTTGGTCTGGAAATTCACGAAAAACCTAATCTTTCACCTAAAAATTACAAAAGGTTACAAAGTGGAAATGTTGTTACAATTGAGCCGGGAATCTATATTCCGGGTAGTTTTGGGGTCAGAATCGAGGATATGGCAATAATTACCAAGAATAGTTGTGAAATATTAACAAAAATTTCAAAGAAAATGATCAAAATATAAGTATTGACCAAAAGGTTACAATATGTTACAATTGGTAACAGATTTGTAAAACGAAAGGAATGTACGCATGACAAAAACCCCAACAACAAAAAAGATGATAAAGCTTATGCTTTCAGTGGCAGCGGCAGTAATCATTTTCTTTGCTTTGAGTTTGAGTGCCAGCGCAGCATCATATCCTACGGTTAAACTCAATGTGCCGAGAGTAAGCCAGTGCCCCGGAAGAGGCGACTGTGCAATCGCTTCAATGTCAACTATCGAGGCTTACTGTCACGATCTCCCGGCAGGTAATCACAACTCTGCAGCTTATCAGGCTGTTTACGCAGCTAACGGCTATTCAATAAGCGCAATGTGGTCAAAGATTGGTTACAAACCCATTGATGGGTTCAGTATGACAACTATCTATAATCAGCTTAAAACAGGTTATCCTGTTATCGTTCACAGAACTTCACAGCACTATTCAGTTGTTTATGGTTATGACGGAAGCTCATCTCAGCTTGAACTTTCAGGTTTCCTTGTTGTTGATGTTGACGATTCATACAACAGCTCAACTGCATATTTCAGATTGGATAAGTGGAAGCGTGGAGGTTCTCTTGACAGAATGGTTATCCGTCAGAACGGTCTTGCTATCGCAACAGACGGAATCAGGATTACAAACAACCACCCCGCTCAGAACACAGCAAAGGGAGAAAGCTTTACTCCGTACGGTGTTATCACATCAGGCTCAAATATAAACAATGTAAGTGTTTCAGTTTCAACTGAATCAGGAACGGTTAAGCAGTCTTTCAGTGCTAATCCCGGTGCAAAGAGCTTCAATCTTTCAAAAGCAGGAGATAAGATCAAAATCGCATCTCTCGGCTCAGGCAAATATGTCTATGAAATAAGCGCTAAAAACACATCAGGTAAGACTGATAAATATACATTCAAGTTTACTGTCGGTGCAGGTGCAACATCTCAGCCGGAAGTAAAACCGGATGTAGAGATAAAAGAGGTTTCATATAAAGCTATAGTAACAGCAGATCCTTGGCTCAATATGAGAAAGGGCGCAGGAATTGAGTATGAGAAAATAGATCAGATTCCTGACGGCACTATTATTGACGTAACAGGTGAGTGCAACGGCTGGGCAAGAGTTAAGTATAACAGCAAGGTCGGCTGGGTTTCACAGGACTATATTGCTGAATATACGCAGGCTCCCGATGTTGACGATACTCCGTCAGCTCCACCGCAGAGCACTATCGTAAGCTATTATGCAAGAGCTAAGAGTGAAATTCCTCTCAGAGAGAGCACATCAGCTTTTTCATCAACAGTGATCAAGGTTCCGAAGGGAACGGTTGTAAGAGTTGTTGCTGAATCTGACGGTTGGATCAAGTTTTCTTATAAAGGAAAGATCGGCTGGGCCCGTGCAAATTCCTGCGTAACAGGTCTTGGTGATGCAGACCTTAACGGAAAGATAAACTCAGCAGATGCTCTTCTTATCCTTCAGCATACAACGGGAGCTAAAAAGTTTTCTGATAAGCAGAAGGAAATTGCAGACTTCGATGGCAACGGAACGATCAATTCCACAGACGCTTTGGTTGTTTTGCAGGTAACAACAGGCTCAAAGAAATATGAATAACATTTAAAAGCTCGTAAATTTACGAGCTTTTTTTGTTTTTGATATGAAAAGACTTGAAAAATGCATAGAAATAGTATAAAATAGTAACGTTAATTAATACAGCAGGGGTTGAAACTTGACCTCCGCTGCGAAGAAACAAAAATCGGAGGAATAATAGTATGATTTCAGCAGGTGATTTCAGAAACGGTGTAACATTTGAAGAAGACGGCAACGTACTTCAGGTTGTTGAATTCCAGCACGTTAAGCCGGGTAAAGGCGCAGCTTTCGTAAGAACAAAGACTAAGAACGTTCTTACAGGTGCAGTAACAGAAAAGAGCTACAACCCTTCAGCAAAGTTCCCGACAGCTTTCATTGAAAGAAAGGATATGGAATATTCTTATAATGACGGTGGTCTTTACTACTTTATGGATCAGGAAACTTATGAGCTTGAGCCCATCAACGAGTCAGACCTTTCAGATAACTTCAAGTTTGTAAAGGACGGTATGGTTTGTAAAGTTCTTTCATACAAGGGTAAGGTTTTCGGTGTTGAACCGCCGACATTCGTTGACCTTGAGGTTATTAAGACAGACCCCGGTTTCAAGGGCGATACAGCTACTAACACAACAAAGCCTGCAACTCTTGAAACAGGCGCAGAGGTTAAGGTTCCTCTCTTCATCAACGAAGGTGAGAAGGTTCAGATCGACACACGTACAGGCGAATACCTCGGCAGAGCATAATCATTTTGAAAGGATGATTTTACAATGATGACAGTTACAGAAAAAGCTGCATACATCAAGGGCCTTGTAGATATGGCTCATTTTGAGGCAGAAACAGACGAAGTTAAGCTCATCAAAGCTATGGCAGACGTTATTGAAGAGATGGCTCTTTCAATCGCAGACCTTGAGGATGAGGTTGCAATGCTTGAAGAACTCGTTGACGAAATCGACGAAGATCTTGGCGATGTTGAAGAGTTCCTTCTTGACGAAGATGATTGTGATTGCGATTGCGATTGCGGTTGTGATTGCGACTGCGACGATGACTGCGACTGCGGTTGCTGCGATGATTGTTATGTTGAAGTAGAATGTCCTGCTTGCAACGAGATCATCTGCCTTGATGAAAGCATCCTCGATGAGGATACAATTCAGTGCCCCGCTTGCGGCGAAACACTTGAGTTCGAGTTTGATTGCGATTGCGATTGCGACGACGAAGACTAATTTTAAAGAATCGGGGGTGACCGTTGGTTGCCCCCTTTTTATTTATCGGAGAAATGTATAATGAATCTCGAAGAAAAAATTATTAAGAAAAATTATATATATGAGGGTAAAATTATCAATGTGCGCCGTGACGATGCTGAGCTTCCGAACGGTAACCCGTGCATCAGAGAAGTGGTTGAGCATCCGGGTGGAGTCTGCGTCGCAGCTCTGACGGAAGATGACGAGCTTATTTTTGTCCGCCAGTTCAGATACCCTTATTTTGAGGTTATTGCTGAGCTTCCTGCAGGCAAGCTTGAAAAGGGCGAGGATCCCTTTGACAGCGGAAAAAGAGAGCTTGAGGAAGAGACAGGTTGCATCGCAAAGACTTACAGAGACCTTGGCAAGTTTTACCCGACACCCGGTTATTGCGGAGAGATTATCCATCTCTATGCCGCTAAAGATCTTGAATTTACAAAGCAGAGGCTTGATGAGGATGAGTTTCTCAATGTTGAAAAAATTCCTCTTGATAAGGCTGTTGAAATGGTTCTCAACAATGAGATTCGCGACGGCAAGACGCAGGCAGCTGTGCTCAAGGTCAAGCTTCTTCGTGACAAGGGGTTGTGGTGATGGCAGAGATAATCCTTGCTTCAGCATCACCGAGAAGGAAAGAGCTGCTTGAAACGGCAGGTCTGAGCTTTACTGTTAAGGTAGCAGATGTTGAAGAAATTATTGAAGAAAATATGTCTGCAGACGAGGTCGTTATGTCTCTTGCCTTGCAGAAAGCAAACGCTGTTGCAAAAGATAATCCGGATGCAGTTGTAATCGGTGCAGATACGGTTGTTGTGCTTGACGGTGAAATTCTTGGCAAGCCTAAATCAGAGGAAAATGCTGTCAGCCTGCTTCAGATGCTCTCGGGCAGAGTCCATACAGTTTATACGGGCGTTGCGATGATAAAGGGCGAAAAGGTTAAAAATTTCTGTGAGGCGACTCAGGTTGAGTTTTATCCTCTTGAAAAAGAAGAAATCGAAGCCTATGTTGCGACGAAAGAGCCGATGGACAAAGCAGGAGCTTACGGAATCCAGGGCAGAGGATGCGTTCTTATCAGAAAAATTAGCGGCGATTATTTCAATGTTGTAGGTCTGCCTGTTTCCGCAGTTTACAGAGAATTGAGGGATTTCGATGTTTGAAACTTTAAATACGCTTGCGATAACAGTCCAGGAGAATATCGACAAAGATATAGCTGACGAGCTTGCAAGACAGGCGGCTGAAGAGAAAGAAAAAATGATATGGATAATAATCCTTTGCGTTGTCCTTGCGGCAGAGCTGATATTTGCTTTCTTTTTTCCGAAATTTATAAAAAAAATCAAGGCTCGTAAAGATGCAGAAAATCTTCGCAAAGCCGAAAGAAAAAGAATTCAATCAAAGAGAAAAAAAGAGTATTGAGTTTTCGCTCAATACTCTTTTTTCAAATGTTGAAACGACAGCGAACTTATGTTAAAATTGTTTTTACTTGGTGATAAAGATTTTTATCGATAATTTTGAACTGTAATTTTTAATTGGAGGCACGAAAAAATGAAAAAATTTTTTGTAATACTTTTCACTCTGATATTTGTGTTTGCTTTCGTGTCCTGCACAGAAAAAGGCAATCAACAGAGCAGCGAAAGCTCTGATGAAAATACAATAGCTATTGATACGAATACCGGGCCTCAGAAGAAAAGATATACAGGTAATTATCATCAGGAGCCGGTTTATAAAAAATTGATGGAGTTTGAAAACTGTAAAGATCCGGAAGTTTTATCCCGATTGCTTTTTGATTTGTATGGAGAGGAAGTCACATATATTAAGCTGACATACAAAAATACAGAAGATGGTAAATATTCGGGATATGAAGAGCCCTATGATGATTTTATTTGCAGTTCTATAGCATTATATGATACTGCACATACTTTGTGTAAAGCTCCTTTAAAGTCTGATACATATTTATTTTTCAGACCTTATACAGAAGAACCGGTTTTTATGATGGATTGCGATGCAAGTTATATTGTTTCTTCATACAAAATAAATAATTATGAGGACGGAACAAAGTCGCATAGTGTCAGTGGCTGGATTATATCTGATTTGTTTATGTGTCTGCATGGTTATATTGATGCTGCACCTGAAGAAAAGAACGATTTAAAAGACGCTGTTCGTTATATGGATTTTTATTTAGATTTTGAAAATTCAGTCATTGAAAATATTGGCGATAAGTCCGGCAATATCACAAAAAATGAAAGTTTAACACCTTGTGTAAATATTTTATCTGTGGATATATCAGAATCGTCGATGTATAAGATGAATATAAAATATGAAATTAAAAATATAAGTGAAAAAAGAGGTGTTGTTTATTTAAGCTGTTCAGGCCACGCATATCAGGATGAATTGCATTTTAACGATGAAAAATTTAAAAATGATTATCGTAAAGATGGGCGTTTTGATTATGATGTGAACTATACAGGAAGAGATTTTCCAGTTACTTTAACAATTTTTTATGGATACGGTGATTTTGATCCGTATGAAGGCTGGGATAAAGAGCATACAACAACAGTAACCATTTTATATACCGAGGACTACGGAAAGATCAGCAGCACTACTATTCCGGAGAACGAAATCTTTCCACTGTATTTTGATGGAAAATATATAGGAGCATGGACAACTCATATCTCCGGAGATCTGATTGAAATTGATGCAATTTCAGCATCAAATCCTTTTGAAAAACACAACAGATTTAAATCTGAAAAAGGTGAAGAGGTTTTGATTGAAAAAGTGGGAGAAGAACCTTCGGTTACTGTAAACGGAGTTTTGGTCGGAACACCGACGGATGTGTTTGAAGATAGTGGAATCACTTACTATAGCTTTGAGTATAACAACAGTAGCTTTTTTATTAATCGTTATCCAAACGATGAGTATATAAGGTTACAGGGAACATGGCCGGGTAAGAAAGGTGAGGAA
>JAZORX010000301.1:0-3538 GCA_045656845.1 Acutalibacteraceae bacterium
TGCAGCTTTCAGCAATCTTTCATACTCAGCCTTGGTCAGTTCCTTTTCACTCTGACAGAAGATTTGACGTTGAACTTTTAAGTTCTTTACCTTGAGGTCGTATCTTTCAATGTAATTGAAGTATCCATTGAGAGAAGATAGGACCGAGTTCACACTTGCCGGTGCATACTGTTGTGTAAGCATGCTTTTGTATTCAAGCACAAGTGTCTTTGTAATTTCTTTGCCGTCCGACCATTCTGCGAATGTATTTATGTCTCGCATATATTTTTCAATGGTGACGGAACTTTTTTCTTCTTCGATTAGATAGTTTTTGTATTCCGCAATAGTGCGTTTAGTAATTTCATTCATGGTTTAACAACTCCTTTTCAAATATTATATACCGAATAATTTTTTCGAATACCTTTTTGAAAATTTGTTGTCAATGTTTCAGTATTAATTTCAAAATGCGATTGCACATTCGTTAACCGAAATGCAATCGCCTTAAGTCATTTGTATGCTTTGACATATTTTTCACCTCCTGCGAGACAAAGCATACCACATAAGAGAGAGGAAGTCCACGAAGTAATTCAAATATAGCTCAATCACAAAAGCCAATCATCATCGTAGTTCTTTTCCTCTTTTATGAATGGATATTGTATTGCACCATTGATTTTTTTCACCTCCTCAATGCAACTATTATGGAGAGTGTCAGCGTTCTCATAATTGATTCCAAATTGTTTAATCAACAACCAAAATATTTTTGAAGTTTCGACTGCTTGTTTAAACATTAATCGTGCAGTACGATTTTCAAACTTTTTCATCAATCCTGACAAATTATCTCTGATATATTGATTAATATATTCTTCATTATTTTTGTTATGTAAGTACAGATTATAGAACCTAACAGCCTCGGCAATGTATTCACTTCTGCTTTCATAATCTGATGCAATTACATTTGCATCACACTCTTTTAAATCCTTATCTTCAATCCAAAAACTTATATGTTTCTTTGACATTTTTTCAATCCTCCTCGTCTAATTCTGCGAGCTTTTTCCCTCTCATTGACGATGGAAAAGTAATCGCTCCGTTGAGATGTTTTGCTTCTTTAACGCATCTTTCGTGTAGTTCATCAAAATCATCAAAATCAAGTTCAAGATGATCAAATAATATTCTGCATATCTTTGCAGATTCAACTATCAATTTGAACATCTGTCTACCGATTCTGTCTTCAAGACTATCCAACATACCTTCCATACGATTTAGAATTTCAACATTCACATATTCCGAAATATGTCTGTTAAATAAATACGCATTATAAAATTCAAGCGCCTGCACAACAAACTCACTGCGAGTTTTAACATCGTACCTAATTTGATTGATATCACACTCTTTTAACAGGCTGTCGGGAATCCATATGCTTATGTGTTTACTTTCTTTTTGTTTACTCATTAAAAATCCTCCTTTTGGGTGCTTCACACTGCGAAGCACCCGATATTTATTGCTTTAATTCTTTGTTTTACCATATATAGCACCCGAATTATCACCAAACTGCCTTTTAAAGCACCACCCCGAACGGCACTTCCGGTCGGTGTTTAACCGCACTGGGGCATCAAAATGCACCAGTGCTTTTTCCTGCTTCATTTTATTTTTTCGACTTTTCGTTCAAATCGGTGTCATTTCAGTTCGGTGGTTTTATAATTTTCATAGTGCTATATTTGTTATTTAGTCATTTCCTACGGAACTTCTGTCGGGGGCAATGGTTGTTTCTTTTGGGGTGGATATTTTCTTCATTGGTTTTTTCTTTTCCAATATCCACGGCACTTCTGCTCAGACCGACTCATAGAATCGATTTTAAGTGCTTAACATAGGGCTTATCCTTTCGGTTCGAGAGGTTAACTTTTCAGGGTGGTGTATCTACCTTACCCCGAATAGTTTTGTCTCAAAACCCCGCCTTAAGCCCTTGCCAAATGCATAGAATCGAATTTTAGGTCTCAAACCTATTTGCCACACGATGAATTACGAGATTAACTTTCTTGGGTAGCGTAAATACCTTACCTAAGAATTTTCTTCTTGAAATTCTCTGTCACAGTCGTTCTCATTTGCGTAGAATCGATTTTAAGGTGTAACACTCCCTGTGGCGTTGGCGTAATCGAGATTTAAACTTTCAGGGAGCGAAACTACCTTACCGCAAAAATTCCGCTTTCAAACCTGCTGTGCCTTTGGCATTGAAACGGATATATAATTTATGCGCTTGCTTTCGGATGCTTTCTGTTATAATCATCAAGCATCTTCCGAGCTTTTGCACGAGCTGCGACCTCGTTAACATTTTTCATCTGCTCATAATGATAATGTTCAATCGCATCCTGTATAGGACGGATTGTATATTTTAGATTGCCGTTTCTTTTCTTACCGTCTTTCAGAATAACTTCTGTAGGCTCGGTATAGATTAAGCACTTATCTTCAAGCTCTCTTACATATTTAGCAACTGTACCTTTGCTTTTAATTTTAAGAGCCTTACCGATAGTTTTGTAGCTCGGGTAGCACTGATAAGTTTTTCTGTCCTCGATATACATGAGGTAGAAATATATTGCCAGTGCTGTTGCGCTTATATCCAACTGCATGACGTAGTTGGATATAATAAACACATTTTTAAGCTTGTGTTGCTGATTTAAATAATAGTAATTCATGCTGCTCCTCCTTCCGAAGTATGATTTAAAGTATCCATATCATACTCTGCAAGTAGTTCCATCAATCCATCATGATTTATCACACATGCAATGATTAAATACATTAATATCTTGGCTCCGAATTCTCGATTTAACTTCACAAAAATTTCGATTGCACTGTCCAAATGTTCAGGCAACATTCTTTCTGAAAGTATGTATCTTATTTCATCATTGGAATAAATTTTATCTCCAACTTTGAATTCTTGCATATCCCACAACTGACTTATTGCATGTCGAGAAAATGCTTTTAGTCTACCAGTAGGGAATTCATTATTTCTTGATGGATGATAGAAAGTTCTCTTCAGATAATCTTTAAATTCATATGTTTTCATAGTGTAAATTCACCTCCTACTTAACATTAATTTTTGTCTCAACCCATTGCTTGAAATTCTCTTTAGGAACAATCAATCTGTTCCCAACTTTCAGTGATGGAAAATCTTTTTCATGCATCAATTCGTATGCACTTGAAATTGATATTCCTAACACTTTTGCAACTGTATCTGCATTTAGAAACAGAGGCAATTCATCGTAGGTTTTATAGATTGATTCTTTCAATTCATTCACTTCCTTTCGTAGTAAATTTTTATTTACGGACCGCCAAATACAAATTTAATTTGAAAATAATAGATATTGAATAAATCTGTTATCTGTGATACAATTATATAAAATCTAATTTTAACTTTACATAGATAATTGCAAAAAATTTATTTTGACAAAATGTATTATTTGCAAGGAGGGACAAATATGTATTATGAAAAACAAGGACCTCATATGAGAGTGTTTGATGGTGCTGATGGAAAATTATATTATTTGACGAAATATAGAAATAACAA
>JAZORX010000302.1:0-15284 GCA_045656845.1 Acutalibacteraceae bacterium
ATGGACTTGCAAAGAGTAAGTACGATGCGTACCTCGCAAAGGGAATCGGTTCAACAGCTGAAGGCAAGGCTCTGGACACAAGCTATTATTACCAGAAGGCAAAGGTAGAGCTTAATCCCGACTTCTCAAATATTACTGAGGATGTAAACAACGCAACAGTAACCTACACATTCTCAGCATACGACGATGCATATGCACCAACAGCAGCAGAAACCAACTATGCAGACTCAGCAAGACTTACATCAGGTGCAGAGAAGGGTAATGTCAAGGATATCCCGCAGGGTGAGGATGCAGCAAACCGCGACAAAGATGGAAACATCACAGAAATCGTAACACAGGAAAACACAATCACAATTGTTGTTGACTACCATGCAGGCGACGACTTTGATGTAACAGGTAAGCAGGTAGGCGACGATGAATGGCTCAAGCAGTATCACCTTGCAAGAAGCTCAGGCGGCGCAAGCAACTGGGAGCTTCCTGTAACAGGCGATGCTATATACACAGTATATGACAACACATATGGCGCAACAGACTACGGCTCATTCACATACACCTTCACAGTAGGTGCAGAAAATGACATTGCAAACTGCGTACTCTCATCAGCAGATGTGAAAGATGTAATCGCAACAGTCAAGGAAAACTACAAAGCGATGTCGGAAGTACCGTTTGACGGAGCACAGGAAATCTGGAAATGGGCTCATGACGCAAGTGACGGAAATGTATACAAGTATATGTGTACACATGCAGCAGGCACAGGTCTTGGCTTCAAGGCATGGCCTAACACAAACTGGAGCTTTAACTACTATCCCACAAGCGGAGCATATACATATGTGCATCTTGTAGACAGATGGGGTAACACAGTAGATAAGGTTATCCAGGTGCCGAACCTTGACGGCTCAGCAGTACAGCTTCATACAAACACAGCAGGTACAGTTGAAGCTATCGAATTGGGCGGAAGCGGAATTGAAACAATGAGCTTCTCAGCACAGAGCTTCGAAATCATCACAGATGATAATTCAACATTCGACGGTGAAACCTATACAACAACAGGTAACACAATCACTGTATACACAGGCGAAGCAAACAAGAAGTATACACTTGAAGCAAACGACGTTGCAACAAACAATACAAAGGAAAATGTAACGACGGATGAAAACGGTTACCTTACAATCGTTGTTGACGACAAGGCATATGACGATGGTGTATACACCTTCAGCCTTAATGGTAAGGAAATCAACCTCTATGCAGAAGTTGAAAAGAATATCATAAGTGCGGCAGATGTTGAAGCAACAGAAGGTCAGCCGGCAATTATTGAAATCGTAACAACAGACAATGTAACATCAGTACAGCTTGTATCACCCGAAAGTGGATCTACAACAACTGCAACAACATACACTGAAGACGGAGACGGCAACAGAGTATGGACACTCAGCAAGAAAAAGACAGCAGGCGAGTACGAATACACGGTAAGATACAAGACAGCTGACGGATGGACAACAGACGGCGACACAGTGAAGGTAACAGTAACAAAGCCTGAAATCTTCGTAGGCGCAGTAACGAATGTAGAGTACACACCGTCAACAAGCACAAGAAATGAGTTTATGTTCACCGCAACAGGCAGAGCTGACAAGATTCAGGTAATCTCAGAAGACGGTGGCACAAGAACTTATGACAGATACCATGTAAAGGTAATAATCGTAAGCTACGATTCAGAAGGCAACATAGTTGGCGCAATGAGCAGAGATCTCAGCTATGAGGTATGGACGATCGAAATCAACCTTCCTGCAGGCGAAGAGTTCACAGCAGTAGCAAGATACGGCAACGAGTGGAGCAGAAATGAACCGTTCAGATTCACCGTAGTTCTTGCAACACCCGAATTCGACGACGAAGTGTACGAGATGAAGCTCGCAGCCGAAGAAGGCGAGCAGGGCAGAGTCGCAGCGACAGTAGTAACAGGACTTGACGTAAGTGGTGTAAGATTCGTAATGGACAACAACACAACGGTAACCTACTACAACGCAACTCAGGCAGACGGCAAGCTTACATACAACGGTACAGCTTGGATGAACCACAGAGGCGAGAATGTCATCATTGTAAAGATCAGAGTAAACAATGTATGGCTCAACGCAGGCGAACTCAACTACTACGCTATCTGACAATCTAACACAAAAACCTCGGAGAAATCTCCGAGGTTTTTTCTTGCTATAAAATAGGAAGAGTGATATTATATTGAAAGAGGTGAGGGTATGAACGCTGAAAAATATGTTGTCGACAAGCTTTTTTCGATGCAGGATGTTGAATATAAAGCCTTCCATTCGAAGCTTATGCCGACGGTTGACAGCGACCTTGTGATAGGAGTCAGAACGCCTGAACTGCGAAAATTCGCAAAAGATTTTATGAAAGTGGAAATGGCAGAGGAGTTTCTTGAAAAGTTACCGCACAAATATTATGAAGAAAACAATCTTCACGCGTTTATGATTTCCTCTTTGAAAGATTTCAACAAGACTGTTGAAAAGCTGAATGCTTTTCTTCCGTTTGTTGATAATTGGGCAACCTGCGATATGATGCGCCCCGTCTCCTTTAAAAATCATCGCCGTGAGCTTCTTTGCGAGATTGAAAAATGGCTTGAGAGCGATAAGCCTTATACGATTCGTTTCGGAATTGAAATGCTGATGATTCATTTTCTTGGCGAAGATTTTGATCTTTCCTATCCGCAGAAAGTTGCGTCAATCCGTTCGGATGAATATTATGTCAGGATGATGGTTGCGTGGTATTTTGCGACGGCACTTGCGCTTCAATATGAAAAAATCCTGCCGTATATTGAAAAGAAAATCCTCGACCCGTGGACGCACAACAAGGCGATTCAAAAAGCTGTTGAAAGCTACAGAATAACTGCAGAGCATAAGGAATACCTGAAAACTTTAAAAATCAGATAATCTTATTTTATATGCACTTGTGTTTTCGGTTGAATGTATTATAATTAACAAAAGATATTTTTATGAGAGGGTGCTAAAGGTGTTTAATAACATTGGTGAAAAAATTAAAGGGCTGGCAAAGTTTGTGTGTTGGGTAGGAATAATCGTTTCGGTAATTGCTGGTTTAGTGATCATGTCGATGTCGGGTGAGCTGCTTCTTTTAGGTATTGTTATAGGTCTGATAGGCTCGTTGCTTTCGTGGCTCGGATCTTTTGCTCTCTATGGTCTTGGTCAGCTGATTCACACCAACGAGTTGATTCTGAAACAGCTTGGTGGTCCTGATTTTACTGCTGTCAGGTCACAAAATCCTTTGACCGGCTTTGGCTCTGCTTCGGATTACGGGGACGGTGTTTATAGTGCTAAGGAAATAGTCTGCGAAGGCTGTGGAGAGACGATTAAAAAAGAAATCTGCCCCTTCTGCGGAAAGGCAAACGGAAGCGCTGCAGAAAGAATAGCTGAGCTTGGCAGTCTCCTGCGTGCAGGCGAAATTTCTCTGAAAGAATATGAAAAGAGAGTTGCGAGGATAAAAGATGAATGATATAAGAAAAAATCCGGTTGCGTATATCAAAGCTTTTGGTACGCTGTATATGGTGATGGCTTATTTGACTGCTTGTGTTGAAAGCGCAATAAACAATCATAGGATGGCACGACTTTTCGAAGGCAAATCAGCAGATTCATTTGACGCTTTTTTTGAAGAGTTTATATCTGCTCTGATAAGAATATTTCCTGTATATATAATTGAGTTTATTCCTATAGTCCTGTTTTTGATTTATATTGCTGTTGGGTACCCAAAAAAGAAAAATCATTTTTTGATGAAGGTTTCTTTTTTAGTTTATTTTGCATTGTTTGCTTTTGCATCTGTTTCGTCGATATCATATTTCATAGAGTGTACAACAAAACAAGGAGTTACCGACTTGGTGAAAGTTATGCAAATATTAAATATTGAGTTCAAATTACGATCGACTGTAGTTTGGGGTATATATGCTTTTGTTGCAATTTGTAAATTTAAGTATATGAAAGCTGCGAGGATAACTGCTGTTATAAGCTTATTGTTTCGTGTGTTTGAATATGTTGCAAATTTTATAGTTTATTCCGTTTACGTAACGATGATAACGGAGTATCTTGAATTAGCTGTAGGTTTGTTTTTTTCATTACTGTTTGAAGCGACGATTATAATTTTCTGGTTCTGTGCGATACAGCCAAAGGATGCACTGACGCAGAAAGCAAGACAACCGGTTTACCGTCAGTTTTAATGATTTTTGTCAGTGTTTTTTGAATATAAAGAAGAAAAACAAAAAGCGATAGATTTTCCGAAAGGAATTTCTATCGCTTTTTATTTGTGGAATTGTTGATTAAAGCTTTTTGTTAAGCTCCTGAAGCTCAATAAGGACACTTCTCATATTTTGATAAACCTCTGTGATTTTCACAGACAAAGAAAAACCTCCGAAGGATTTTCCCTCGGAGGTTGATTTGTTATTTAACCAACAAACTTGATTGTAAGAATCTTCTTGCCTGTGATTTCGAAATCAACGAAGCCGTCTTCTCTCATTGTAAGAGGCTCGATATCCTTCTCTTCAAGGCTTACGAGCTTAACCTCGCTCCACTTCTTGCCTGAGTAAGCAGGAAGTTCAAATTCAGCCTTCTGTCTTTCAACAGGTGACTGAGCCTTCTCAATCGGAGCGATGCCACCGTTAAGACGGATAGCTGTTTTAACAGCGTTATCTGACGGGTTGAAGATACGGACAACATAGCCTTCGCCGTCCTCGCTGAGCTTAACTGCGCTGACATTGAGTTTTTCATTTTCAAGCTCAAGGAATGAGTGAACAAGACCGTTCTTACCGTGCTCGGTCGGTGCAAACTGTGCAATACCGAAGCTGAGGTTGAAGCGCTCTGATTCGCCCCATACATTGGCCTCTTCCCAGTCGCCTGCGTGAGGCATAAATGCGTAACGGAATGTATTCTTGCCGATGCACTGTGAGCCCTTGTCAACCTTGCTGTAGTCCTGCATATCTGATGTTACGCAGATACGAAGCGGGAATGCACGAAGGAGCGAAAGGTAAACCGTTCCGCACTCGTCGTCGCTTGCTTCGTAAGCCTTGAGGCCTGTGTTAAGAAGAGCAACACCGTTTGTGCCGTCAGTAACATCAACGAATGAATTCATCGGATGCTCTGTCATCGGGATCTCATCATAGATTGAGTAGTCAAGCTTTGCAACCTGACGCTTAACAACATCGAACTGACCCTGAGCGTATGAGAACTCTGACTTGATATCTGTCGGGAATGCAACCTGAAGGTAGTGATCCTCTGACTGGTTATCAACAGTTGTTTCAATCTCAAGATACTTTGCACCCTTGCGAAGAGTTACGATATTGACGATCTTGCAGGGGTTGAGGTGCGGTGAACGGGTCTTTTCGTCCATGCTGCGTCCCTCGGGAAGTGCCCAGTCGATTTCGATTTTGTATGAAACTTCGAGCTCACCTTCGTGAAGAAGAGTGATCTTTGCATTCTCGTTGAGAGTTGTGAATGTCTCGTCGTTTTCAGGAACGATGTGCTCCCAGGGGTTGCCGATTTCGCCTGTATCCTTGAAGTAGCCGAGACCTTCGTAAGACTTGCCGTTAGCCTTGTCAAGAACATTGTATGTACCGTTTGAGTTGAATGAAACTCTGAGGTATTCGTTCTCCATAACCTGAGCTCTCTTGAGCATTGTCTTCGGAGTTGTTGCACGGACATTGTAAAGCGGCTGAAGCTTGAGAGTTCTGTAACCGAAGCCGGGGATATCCTTAACATCAACAACGATCTTGTACTGCTGAGTATGAAGAACATTTGCAACGTCGTTAGGATTCTGAATGATCTGAGCAACGTGCTTGTTTGATGCGAGGATCTGATATGTAAGAGCTTCGCCGTCAACATCTGTGATCTTGAAGCTGTCTGCCTTCCATTCCATCGGAAGCTCGATTGTCATCTGAACGCTCTCGCTTCTCTTGAACGGTGCAGGGTTGTAAACTACGATTGCTGCATCGTCACGGGTAAAGCCGTCAAGCTTGATGTCGCCTGCAACATCCATAAATGCACGCTCGTAAACGCAGTTTGAAAGCTCCTTGGACTGTCTGTAACGGGAAACAACATCCTCGTAAACGATATCACGGCCGCAGGAACCGATGCTGTCGTGTCCGTGGTTCTGAAGAAGATAGTTGTATGAAAGGTCAATGAAATTCTTCTGGAACGGTGCGCCTGCAAAAGCTGAGAAAACTGCGAGAGGCTCAGCGTAGTTCATAAGCTGAGTTTCTGTCTTAAAGTTATCCTGCTTGATGTATGTTCTTGCAGAAAGGATCCAACCCATAACGGGGCTTACGCTACCCTTTGTGAAGGGTTCACGCATCTCGCCCTTGAGAACGGGTGAATTCTCGTCAAACTCGTCGATGATTCCCTGCTCCATTTCTTTAAGAGTGCTGTGGAAAACCTGAGCGTTCGGAAGAGCTGCATCAAGATCCTTGATCATCTCAACCTCACGGATATCCGGGCAGGATGAGTCGTGGCCGAGAGACCAGAAACGGTGAGAAGTTGTCCAGTCGCCGTCCTGCTCACGCATTGCCTGCTCAGCACGGTCCTGAATGTTTTCCTTATGGTATTCAAAGAACGGGTGAGTGTACTGATAGTCGAGCTTCTGATTCTCGTTATCTACAAATTTGAAAACACCGTTGTTGTCGTTCCATACCATATCACGGTTGTTCTCGTTTGACTGATTGTAGTAAACGGGACGCTGAACGATGTACCAGATATTGTAACGGGGACGCTTTGCAAGACGGGAAGCATAGATGCGTGTTCCGTCCGGGCTTTCCCAGTAGAATTCTGAACGGGGAGCTGTGTATTCGTTAACTCCGCGGTAGAATGATGCGAAGTGAATGTCAAAGCCTGCATAAATCTGCGGGAGCTGAGAAATCTGACCCCAGCCGAAAGGTGAGTAACCTGTCTTGCTGATGCCACCCATTTCCTTGCCTATTCTGTGGCCGAGGAGAAGGTTACGGATGAGAGCCTCGCCGCCGACTGTGAATTCGTCGGGAAGGCAGAACCACGGGCCGACACCGATCTTACCCTCAGAAACGAGCTTCTTGAAAAGCTCCTTCTTCTCGGGATAAACCTCAAGATAGTCCTGAACGGGCATTGTCTGCGAGTCGAGGTGGAAATGCTTGTACTCGGGGTTTTTCTCAATAATATCGATGAGCATATCGAGCATATAGCCGAGCATATACTGTGTTCTTCTTGCGGAGAAGCGCCATTCTCTGTCCCAATGAGTGTTGGATATAAAATGACAGCTTATCTTCTTTTCGTTATCCATTTGCTGTGTCTCCTTTGTCTGAGTCTGCGTTTTCCTCTGCGTTTTCATCCGCAGGGGAAGGCTTTAAGGTTTCTTTGAGTCTGATGATGCTGGCGTCAACATCGCTCTTGTGCACAAGATATGTGTTTGCAAGGCAGAGAGCGAAAAATGAAAATGACATTAAGCTTATTGCGGTTTTAGCTGAAAAAATCTTCATCAACCAATCATCCCTTTATAATTTTTAAAATATCTTCAAAGCTGTCTTCAAAATAGTTGCAGACAGCCTTTGTGCCGCTTTCAACGATATTGCCGCCTGCAATACCGATAGTTGTGTAACCTGCAAGACGGACTGAGCAAGCACCTGCACCGCTGTCCTCAATACCAACAACATGGTTACGGTCTGCAAATGCTTCGCCGAGGCCAACGATTGAAGTCTCTGAATAGAGCCACGGATGCGGCTTGGGAGAAAGCTCACCAAGTGTGCCGACTGAACCCTTACGAAGCGGGAAACCTGCAGAAATGATTGCATCGTAGAAGTCCTTCGGGTCGCCCATGCCGAGAGTCTTGAATGCTGAAAGGATTTCGGGCCATGCTTTTTCGTAAAGACCTGATGTAACGAGACCGATCTTAACGCCCATGCTCTTGAGCTCGTAGAGGAAATCCTTTACACCGACTGTCGGAGTGAAAGCGCCATCCTTGCCTCTGCCTGCCATAATCTCTTCCATCTCTCTGTGAGTGTGTTCAAAGTAGAAATCACGAGCCTTGTCAAGAGATGCACCGGGGCAGTATTTATCGATACAGTACTGAAGATGCTCAGAAACCGAATGACCCGAAACGAAAGGCATATCAGCCTCTTCAAGCTCAAACTTCGGGTTGCCGAGAAGGCTTGCAATACTCATCTGAATAATCCAGATCCAGAACTCCTCGCTGCGAACAGTTGTTCCGTCAAGGTCCATAAGAACAGCCTTTACGGGCATATCGAGCTGAACGGGGTGAACGGGATAGTATGTCGGGTAAGCGATTGCTGATTTGACGCAAGCGAGAGTGTGTGAGCCGAAGGAAACGAACTCAACCTTCTGGTCGCCTGTTGCAAGGATATCAACAACACCGTTTTTGCCGACGGAGAATTTGCCGTCCTCTGTTGTTTCAAGTACATGGAAGCCACTGTCTGCTCCGATGTCGCCTAAATCGGGAATGTGAATTGTTTTGTCAAGTAACATATAAACGTCCTCTTTTTCTATAATATAGCTAATCAATTTATGTTAACAAAACATTATTTAAATGTCAATGAGATTTCGTGAAAAAAACTGCGTTTTTCGCTATTTTCTCGCTTCATAATTTGTTGACTTTTGTCACAAGAAAAAGTATAATTAATCTATTATTCTATAGTTTGGTTCGCAGGGTGTGATATTGTGCGAAATGTGTTAATTGTAAGCCATACGATGGAAATCGGCGGAGCTGAAAAGGCTCTGCTGGGTCTTCTCGGCGTTTTTGATTACACTAAGCACAATGTCGACCTTTTTTTATATCATCACGAGGGTGAGCTGATGCAGTTTATCCCGAAAGAAGTGAATCTTCTTCCTGAAAACAAAAGCTATGCTTCGCTCGCAAAACCCCTTAAGCAGGTTGTGCAAAACAAGGCTTTCGGTACGCTCATCGGACGCTACAGAGGCAAAAACGCAGCCAACGAATATATCGTCAGAAATCGCATTAAAGATGGCAGCTATGTCTTTATTGATTATAGCCACAGATTCACAAAATCCTTTATGCCGAAGATTTCTGACAAGGAATATGATCTCGTCATAAGCTTCCTGACGCCTCATTATTTCGCTGCGGAAAAAACCAAGGGTAAAAAGAAAATTGCGTGGATTCATACAGATTATTCTCATATTGAAATCGATGTTGCGTCCGAGCTTGATATGTGGTCAGCTTACGACAGTATAGTTTCAATTTCCGAAAAAGTGACGGAGGCTTTTCTTTCGAAATTTCCGAGCCTTGAGGATAGAATCGTTCTTATCAAAAACATTCATCCGTCAGAGCTTATCAGAAAGCAGGCTGAGGATTTTGATGTTGCCGAAGAGATGCCTGATGACGGATATATAAAATTTCTCTCGGTCGGAAGATACAGTGATGCAAAGAATTTTGACAATGTGCCGGATATCTGCTCCCGTCTTGATAATGTGAAATGGTACATCATCGGCTACGGCCCGGACGAGGAGCTTATAAAAAAGAAAATCGCAGAAGCAGGTATGGAAGAGAGGGTTATACTTCTTGGCAAGAAAGCTAATCCGTATCCTTATTTCAAAGCTTGTGATTTTTATATTCAGCCTTCACGGTATGAGGGTAATTCCGTTACGGTGAACGAAGCGCTTATTCTTGGGAAAAAGGTTGCGATAACAAACTATGCAACAGCGGCAAGTCAGATTGACAACGGAGTGAACGGAGTTATCGTTCCTCTTGAAAACGAAAAATGTGCAGCAGGACTTAAAGCTTTTATTGAAGACAAAGAGCTTCAGGAAAAAATAGTTAAAAACATTAAAAATTCGGATTTTTCAAATTCCGGTGAAATAGAAAAAATTATTGAGATTTTGGAGGGTTAACTATGGATAAGTTACTCGATAAAAGAATACGAACCATGATCGAAGAGCTTGAGGGCTTTGTAACACCCGTGCGCATTGATGTTGCAGGATGGAAGACCTTGCCCTGCGGCTACAAAGAAGATAATACGGTGCCGTCTCCCGACCTTGAGGGTTGGCAGGATTTCGGCAGGACTCAGACCTGGGGAGATCAGCCTGAAGAGCACCGTTGGTTTTATAATCATATTGATATCCCTGCTGAGCTTAAGGGTCAGGATGTTGAGCTTTATGTTTCAACAACGATGCCGGGCGGTAGTCAGTGGGATCCTCAGTTCATCATCTACCTTGACGGAAAAGAAATAAGAGGTATGGACTCAAACCACCGTTATATTAAGCTTGACAGCAATAAGGACGGCTACGATGTTCATCTCTATGCATATTCAAGACCTTTCGGTGAAAGAGCATATTTTTACAGCCAGCTCTGCGTTTTCGACAGAGCAGTTGAAAAGCTTTATTACGATCTTAAGGTTCCTTACGAGGTTGTTGAGTATCTTGACGACAGCGATAAAAACCGTGGCGAGATCATTCTCCTTCTCAATGAAGCGCTCAACAAGCTTAATTGGTGCGCTCCGATGAGCGAAGAGTTTCTTAAGTCCGTTGATGAAGCAAACAAGTTTATGGACGAGGAATTCTATGGCAAATTCTGCAAGGATCAGGATATAAAGGTCAGCTGTATAGGCCATACTCACATTGACGTTGCGTGGCGTTGGACTCTTGAGCAGACAAGAGAAAAGGTTCAGCGTACCTTCGGCAGCGTTATCGAAATGATGAAGAAGTATCCTGAATACAAATTTATGTCAAGCCAGCCGCAGCTTCTCAAATACCTCAAGGAAGATGCACCTGAAATGTATGAAGAGGTAAAGCGTCTTGTCAAGGAAGGCAGATTCGAGCTTGAAGGTTCGATGTGGCTTGAAGCAGACTGCAACCTCTCAAGCGGTGAGTCTCTTGTCCGTCAGATTATGTTCGGCAAGCGTTTCTTCAAAGACGAGTTCGGCGTTGACAATAAAACCGTATGGCTTCCCGATGTTTTCGGCTACAGCGCAGCAATGCCGCAGATTATGAAAAAGAGCGGAATTGACAAGTTTGTTACATCCAAAATTGCATGGAATGAAACAAACCGCCTTCCCTACGATACCTTCTCGTGGCAGGGTATTGACGGCTCAAAGGTTTTCACATATTTCCTTACTGCAGTAAGAAGAAAGAAAAATTACGAGGGTATGTATTGGCGCTCAACCTATACCCCGAGAGCGATCCCTGCTTATGTTCAGGGCACATGGGACAGATACGAGCCCAAGGCTCTCAACGATGAGCTTCTTATGCCGTTCGGCCACGGTGACGGTGGCGGCGGACCGGAGGATGCCGATATTGAATATATCAGCCGTATGAAGCACGGAATCGGTGGCTGTCCTCAGGTCAAGTGGGAGAAAGCAGGAGACTTCCTTGAGAGACTCAAGAGTAAGCTTGAGGGCAACAAGCGCCTTCCGACATGGGTCGGCGAGCTTTACCTTGAATTCCACAGAGGTACATACACTTCTCAGGCAAAGAACAAGAGAAACAACAGAAAGAGTGAGCTTCTCTATCAGAACACCGAGCTTGTAAACTCAATGGCAGGCAAGCTTCTCGGCACGGAATATCCGCAGGCAGAGCTCAATGAAGGTTGGGAGTGCATCCTTCTCAATCAGTTCCACGATATTATCCCCGGCTCATCAATCCGTCCTGTTTATGAGCGTTGCGATGAGGATTATAAGAAAATCATCGGCTCTGCAACAGAGCTTGAATCAAAGGCTTACAAATCACTTCTTGCCAATATCTCAACAAAGGGCGGCGTGGCTGTTTTCAATCAGAACTCATTTGAGTCAGACGGCTATGTAAACCACAACGGCAAGACCTACCGTGTAAATGGCATTCCTGCAAAGGGTTATAAGGTTGTTAGCCTTGAAGCAGCAGATAAGGCATATACACTTGACGGCAAGCGCCTTGAAACGAGCAACTATATCGTAGAGTTCAACGATGAGTATGTCATCTCCCGTCTTTACGACAAGGTAAATGAGCGTGAAGTTCTCCGTGAAGGTGGCAGAGCAAACTACATCGAAGCTTTCGAAGATTATCCGTATGAATACGACGCTTGGGAAATCTCAAAGTATTACACTGAGAAGAAGTATGAAATCAACGATGTGAGCGATGTTAAGTTCCTCGATGAAGGTTCACGCTTCGGTTTTGAAATAACAAGAAAATTCTATAAGTCCGTTATTAAGCAGAAAATTTATTTCTACGACGGATCAAACAGAATTGATTTTGATACATACGCAGACTGGCATCAGGAGCATCTTATGCTCAAGGCAGCATTCGATGTCGATGTCAACTCCGATAAGGCAACATATGAAATTCAGTTCGGTTCAGTTGAACGCCCCGTTCACAAGAACACAAGCTGGGAGTCAGCGAAATTTGAGGTCTGCGCTCATAAATATATTGATTATGCAGATTACGGCTACGGTGTATCTCTTCTTAACGATTGTAAGTATGGTCATAATATTGAAAACGGCACGATGAAGCTTTCAATGTTCAAGTGTGCAACTGCACCCGATCCCGAGGCAGATAAGGGCGAACACATCTTCACCTATTCGCTCTTCCCGCACGCAGGCAACTTCCGTGAAAACGGAACGATCAGACTTGCCTACGAGCTCAACTGCCCGTTGAAGGCATTCGATATCGAAGCTCAGGAAGGTACACTTCCCGAGGAGTATTCGTTCATCAGCTGCAACGCAGATAACTTCATCGTTGAAACTGTCAAAAAGGCAGAGGCTGACGATGCTCTTGTTGTCCGTGGCTATGAAAGCTATAATAAGCGCACAAATGTAAAGCTTGATTTCGGTTATGATGTAAAGAAGGCTTATATCTGTGATCTTCTTGAAAACAATATTGAAGAAATCGAAGTTAAAAATAACAGCGTTGAGTTTACGGCAAAACCGTTTGAAATCATTACAATTAAAGCATACTAATTTTTAACAGGAGTTTTCTATTGAAATTGGTAAAGAAATTTGCGGCTGTTTTTGTTGCAGTGATTTGTGCTTTTTCGTTTTATATATCTGCAGGTTCAGTCAATCTTGTCGAATGGATCGAAGAAGAAAACCTGACTATGGTTGCAGCTCCGGATGTTCACAGCAATTCAGATCTTAAGTCGGCACAGCTCAAGGTGAAATATGATTATCCGTCAAACAGGATGATTATGCTCTTTATGCTTTCTTTTTCTCCTTTCACTGAGGAGGAGTTTCCTGAAATCCGCTTTTGTCTTAACGGTGGCGAAGAGCTTGCTGTTAACCTTAACGGAGAAACGGAATATAATGAGGAAGAATATTATCTCGAATTCACTTCAAAGGTTGATTACCTTTCGGGTAATGTATGGTTTGAAGTTGTTTTCGCAGTAAAGGACGGAATACCTGAAGAAAAAGAACTGACGATCGTTTTCTATGATCCTTCAGGCGTTCCTTCAAACACCTATACAGTGAACCTTGCTGATGGCACTCAGGTTTCCGAAGAGGAGACAACGAGCGAAGATAAGAAGCAGTCAAAGCCAAGTAAAAACAACAGCAATAAAAACAATAAAACAGAAACAAAAACAAAAACCGAAAAAACCAAAAAGACAAAAACAACTACGGTAAAAGAAACAACCTCCGTAGCTCTGATCAATGACAGTGTGAAGAATGATTCACAGGCAGATCAGGGTAGTGTTGTCAATGGTAAAGTCTTACTTATATCTGCATCCGCCATTGTTCTTGCGGGATTGATCATCTCGGGCGGAATGCATTATCTTAAACGCAAAAAACACAAAGGGGACAAAGGCTGATTATGAAAAAATACGGTTTGTTGGGCAGAAGACTGTTGCATAGTCTGTCGCCGGAAATTCACAGAGAGCTTGGAAACTTCAGCTATGAGCTTTTTCAGATTGAACCTGAAAATCTTGAAGAGTTTATCTCGAAAAAAGAATTCGCAGGCTTGAGTGTTGTTTTTCCTTATAAGAAGGAAGTTGTAAAGTATTGCGATGAGCTTACGGAAACGGCAAAAAAGCTCAATTGTGTCGATACTATAACTGTCGATGAAAACGGCAGACTCATAGGTGATAACTGTGAATATGACGGTTTCTGCCATATGATCAACAAGTGCGGCATCGATGTTAAGGGTAAAAAGGTGCTTCTTCTCGGAAAGAATGCTTCCGTAATCCGTGTTGTTATCGAGGATATGGGAGCAAGAGAAATCGTTGATGTTACGGTTGACGGCAAGGTCAATTTTGAAAACATCTATGAACATTCCGATGCTGAAATTCTCATCAACACTACGCAGACGGGTATGTATCCGAACAATGGCGATAAGATTGTCGATGTAAAACGCTTCCCGAAGATAGAGGGAGTTCTTGAAGTTATCTATAACCCGAGAAGAACAAAGCTTATCTGCGATGCGGAAGACCTTGAAATCCCGAATTCCGACGGTCTTTCAATGCTTGTTGCCCGTGAATATCTTGCGGAGATCCGTTTCGGCAGAATTGAGCCCGACGAGGAGCTTTTTAAAGCAACATATAAAACGATGAGCGACCGCAGAAAGAATATCATTTTTGTCGGTCTGCCCGGATGTGGTAAAACGACGATCGCAAAAGTGGTTGCAGCAAAGCTCGGCAGACCGTGTATCGATGTTGAACATCTTGTTGAAATGAAAGCAGGCGTTCCTGCTCCTACGATTTTTTCTGCTTACGGTGAAAGATATTACCGCGAGCTTGAAACTGAAACGCTCCGAAAAATTACCCGTAACGGTGGCCAGGTAATAGCAACGGACAGCGGTGCTGTTATGAGCCTTGAAAATCAGTATTACCTTCGCCAGAATGGATATATCGTGTGGCTCTCCCGTGATCTGAGTGATCTTGAGCTCAACGGAGTTTACCTTGCAAGAAACCGTGAAGCTCTTGAGAGAATTCACGAGGAACGTTCCCCGATTTATAAATTCCTCGCAGATATCAATGTTGAGGTAACGGATAACGCAGAAAAAACCGTATTTGAAATCATCAAAAGAATGAATATCAAACAAACCCCTTCAACCTTCTGAATGATAAACACCCACTCTTCAGCCGAGTGGGTGTTTTTGTATATATAATAATGTATAATAATCGTTGCCGTAAAAGATTATCGGCAAGGATAGTAGGGCGGTGGCTTGCTGCCGCCGTTTAAATGTACAAATTCGGGTTTGTCGGGCTTTTCAGTGGTGCAGTTTTCAGGCCCCCTTGCCTAAAGGGGGCTGGCACGACGAAGTCGTGACTGGGGGATATTTTTAAAGAAAACAACGATATTTCAATGTTTTTTCTTAAAGTATCCC
>JAZORX010000303.1:0-21385 GCA_045656845.1 Acutalibacteraceae bacterium
ACCCAGCAAGATGTGGATTAACGGTCTGGCTGCCTTGCAGAAGCCTTACTGCCATTTTGCAACACAGTATAACCGTGAAATTCCAAACGATGAGATCGACATGGACTTTATGAACCTTAATCAGGCTGCACACGGCGACCGTGAGCATGGCTTTATCGCTGCAAGACTCAGAATGCCCAGAAAGGTTATCGCAGGCTATTGGCAGGACGAAAAGGTTCACAAAAAGATCGCTGACTGGATGAAAGCAGCTGTCGGTGTAAAAGTCAGCAAGAATATGAAGGTTATGCGCTTTGGCGACAATATGCGTGAGGTTGCCGTAACTGAAGGCGACAAGGTTGAAGTCCAGACAAAGCTCGGTTGGCAGGTTAACACCTGGGCTGTCGGTGATCTTGTAAAAGAGATGAACAATGTTACCGAAGCTGAAATTGACAGCCTTGTTGAAGTTTATAAATCAAAATATGATATTGCCACTGATAATATGGACGCTATCCGTTATCAGGCAAAGGAAGAAATCGCAATCAAAAAAATGCTGGACAGCGAAGGTTGCCTTGCATTTTCAAACACATTCCAGGATCTTTACGGTATGGAGCAGCTCCCCGGTCTTGCATCGCAGCATCTTATGGCTCAGGGCTACGGCTACGGTGGTGAAGGAGACTGGAAGGTATCAGCACTTACTGCAATTATGAAAGCTATGGGTGAAGGCGGCAACGGCTCATCCGCTTTTATGGAAGACTATACATATCACCTTGCTGAAGGTCAGGAATACAGCCTCGGTGCTCATATGCTTGAAGTTTGCCCGAGCCTTGCAGCCGGTAAGCCCCGTATTGAAACTCATCACCTCGGTATCGGTATGAACGAAAAAGACCCTGCCCGTCTCGTTTTTGAGGGCAAGGAGGGTGACGCAATCGTCGTTTCGCTCGTTGATATGGGCGGCAGACTGCGACTTATCTGTCAGGATATCGTCTGCGTCAAGCCGATTATGCCTATGCCTAACCTCCCCGTCGCAAGAGTTATGTGGAGAGCTATGCCTGACCTTACAACAGGTCTTGAATGCTGGATAACGGCAGGTGGTGCTCATCATACCGTTCTTTCGTATGATGTTTCTGCCGAGCAGATGAAGGATTGGGCCAAAATGATGGATATTGAGTTTGTTCACATCACAAAAGAAACCAGCGTTGATGCACTCGAAAAAGAGCTTTTCCTCAACGACCTTGCATGGAAGCTGAAGTGAGGTACTTATGTTAGAATCATTAAAAGAGATTGTTTGTAAAGCTAATCTGGAATTGCCTGAATACGATCTTGTTACTTTTACATGGGGCAATGTTTCCGGTGTTGACCGTGAATCGGGTCTTATGGTAATCAAACCCAGCGGTGTTGAGTATGACAATATGACGGCAGAAGATATGGTTGTCGTTTCCCTTGAAACCGGTGAAAAGGTTGAAGGAAGATGGAAACCTTCTTCAGACACTGCAACGCACGTTGCCCTTTACAATGCATTCCCTGAAATCGGTGGTATCGTTCACACTCATTCACGATGGGCAACATCATTTGCACAAGCAGGACGAGGAATCCCCGCCTACGGCACAACTCACGGTGATTATTTCTACGGAGAGATCCCCTGCACAAGGAAGATGACCCCTGAAGAAATTTCGGGTGAATATGAGAAGGAAACAGGAAATGTGATTATTGAAACACTCAACGGTCTTGATGAAAACTCGATTCCTGCCGTTCTCGTTAACAGCCACGGTCCGTTTTCATGGGGTACTGACCCTAAAAATGCAGTTCACAACGCTGTTGTTCTTGAAGAGCTTGCTTTTATGGCATTACACACAGAAGCTCTTAACCCCGGCATCAAACCGATGCAGCAGGAACTTCTCAATAAGCATTTCTTAAGAAAACACGGCAAAAACGCCTATTACGGACAAGATAAATAAACATAGAAAAATCCCTGCATTTCATTGAAGAAATGCAGGGATTATTTTATTTAAGGTAAGTAGGGATGTAAGAAAGAATCAGCTCAATAATACTTTTGATTATATTGAAAATTTCATCAAGTATATTAAAGCTTTCTTCCGGCTGCATCTCTTCTTCTGTATCTGATAAATCCTCAGGAACTTCAGGAGACTGATCGATAAGATCAATGTATTCCTCATAAACTGCTGAAGATTCAAAAGCTTCAGGTTTCGTCTGATCAACTGAAGAAAGGATAAGACCCGCCTGACTGAGAAGTGAAACATCTGATTCATCTACTATTCCGTCGTGATTACAGTCAGCAGCCATATATTCAGCAGGCGTTACATCCTCGGAGGTAAGCATACCGTTTGCAAGGCAGGATACAATCAGAGAATCCTGTCCGTCATACCATCCGTCACCGTTGACATCACCGAAGATAACCACCGTATAGTTGGTTGTAACATTTTTCTGCTTAACTGCAATTACAGAGCCTGTGCCCATCACATCGGCATCAGATGCCGTCGGAGTGACCGAAAGATATTTGAGATTGAAATAAGTCTTTACATCATATTTTGAGAGATTTGCAGTAAAGCCGTAAATAAACCCGTCATTCACAGTTGCAGTTGTAGCCTTCGGAGAATCGCGGTAAACGCTTGTTTTACAAACTGAACAGGTAGCTCTGTCTGTACCAGTCTGTGTCACGGTAGGCATAATATAGTAAACCCAATCACCATAACTGTGACCTGTTGATTCAATTGTTTCTCCATAGATTAAAACCTGACCGCAATCTGCACAACAAGTATCACCCGTATAGCCGTTGCTTGTACACGAAACTGCTTTTGCGTTCTTAAGCTCAGTTTCACCATGGCCTGTTGCTTCACTCAAAACTTCACCGCAGAACTTGCACACTTCATCCTGGGTACAGGTTGCGTAAAGCTCGGAAGTGTGATAATGCTCTGCTTCGAAAACTGCAGTTACAACAGCACTGGTTTTAAGATCTGAGATTTCAGTGTCCCAGCCGACAAATTTATAATGATATTGTTCATCTGATGCCTTTGTCGGTACCTTTTCACATTTAGCTGAAGAACCGTAAGGAATGTAAACAGACTCTATAGGGCTTCCGTCATAGTTAACAAACCTAACCTGAAGCAGAATATTTGTCAGACCTAAGTCGATCTGATCGCAAAGGTTTTGAATATAACTCTGATTATTAGCAGTTACACCATCTGCCTCAATGTCTTCAAAAAAGCTATTGACCGAAACCATTGCTCCTTCAAGAACCCTTCCTGAATCGGGGTAGTATTCGCACGTATCAAGAATATTCTGTGCGGCATCCCTCTTCTGCTTCAAAACTGAAACATCAAGAGGATCAACCGTTGAAAGATAACAGTAAATGTACTCTCCACCGGCATCAGCATTAAGATCAGCTACTCTGTACGGTGAGCCGAGAGTTGTTGCTACCTTATGCTCTGAGGAAGCAGCTGAGCTTCCGAAGCTGATTGCTTTTATCGGCGGACCTGCATTCTCATCGTTGGTAGTGTATGCATATATATAATGTCCGCCTGCACCTTTATTAAGATCAACATCCGAAACTCTGGTATAGGTGCATTTCTGACCGTTTATCGTGACGGTCGCTGAATCACGCGACTCCGCCGCATCCGCAACATAGAACCTGATATCTCTCAAAGCTTTTGAGGGATCGTTCGTAGTTTTATAACCCATATAGATATAATTACCGCCGGAGCCTGCATTAAGGTCCTTGTCAATAAGAGTATAGCCACCGTTTGTCAGCGAATTCTTTGCTGTTGAGGCTGTAGCAGCAGCTGAAACATTTATTGATGAAATATAAATATTGTCGTCCGATCCACCATAGTATTCGGACTTTTCCCATGTGCTGTTTGCAGCAGCACCGTTCCAGGCATCAATATATGTAACCGTATGTGTTGAATATGTTGAAGTATCCCTTTCATCAATTTCAATAACACCGTAACCACGGCACTTACTGTCGCCGTATGATTCGAATGTTATACCCGGCATCTGTAGGAAACCGATGCCCTTATATTTTCCCTGGAACGAGTTTGAATGGTCATGACCCGTAACAACACCGAGAACATCGCCTCTTTCAACAAGTGCATTAAACTGACCACCGTTGACGGCAGGAGGACACGGAAATTCACCGAGGTAACCCGTTGCATTCGAATTGAGATTCTGAGAATACTTCTTACCGAGGTAAATCTTTGCTCCCGTTGAGCTCTCGGTTAAAAGATTATAGATTTCAGGCAATGCAATGTGCTGGAACATAATCGAATTTACCTTATGACCAGCCTGCTGTTCAAGGGCAATACTCGTTTCCTTATACCACTGAATCTGATCTTCACGGACATGGTCATATCCACCGTCACCGTATGTAAGTGAGTCTATCATCCAGAGGTTGAACGCTATTTCATCACCTTTTGAGGAATATACAGGAATATTGCAGTTGCCAAAGCCATTCAACGAAGGCTTTGCATCATATGTAAGACAATAACCAAGCGAAGAATATACGCTGTGCATATACTCTTTTGAAACACCGTATTCATCGTCATGGTTTCCGAATGTGTATGCATAAGGGATGCCTCTGTCAATAAGTGGCTGAATAATCTTCTGTGCACCTGTTCTGAACTTATTATCAGAGCTTACAACAACATTATCACCCGTAAATACGACCACGTCGGGTTTTTCATTGTCAAGTGCATCATTAATAAGATCAATCATCTTCTGATACGGAGAATCATCATCCTGACAGTCGGCAAAAACAAGAATTTTAAACTTACCGTCAGAACCGAAGCGCAGTTTACCGTCAAACTCTGCACTTGCAGGAGTATGCAAACTGAATGCCATAGTAAAAACAAGTGATAACACAAGCAAAAATGAGATTAACTTTTTAATTTTCATAATGCTTACACCTCCACAGTATAATACTAACACATTGTTTTCCACAGTTCAATATAAAATTGTATTTCATCTCTTCATCTCATAATATCAAGATTGACAAACTGATAATATAAGTTTATAATTTTCAGGTAGTTCAGGCAAACAGACTTATAATACACAGCACTAAACAGATATAGCTGATAACAGTCCGTCTACATAAAACACGACTCTTTTTTTAGCACATCTTGACAAAGAAAAATAAGCTACAGCGGCAGCACAATTACGAGCTGCCGCCATATTTTTAATAAAATTATTCTCGCTATCTTTTAAAAATTCGCGATATATTCTTCTGCGAAATGCGCTGCCGTTGCTCCGTCGGATACAGCTGTTACAATCTGGCGAAGAGGTTTCGACCTCACATCACCTGCTACAAACACACCTTCAATATTTGTTATTGCTGATTCATCTGCAACAACATATCCGTATTTATCCAGATCAAGCTGTCCTTTAAATAGCTCTGTCGCAGGTTTTCTTCCTATACTGACAAACACACCGTCACATTCTATTTCAGAAACCTGTGAACTTTTGAGGTTTCTTATTTTTAAGCCTTTAACTCTGTTTTCTGAAAGAACACTTTCAACCACGCTGTCCCAGACAAATTCAACTTTATCCGACTCTGTCAACGGTTTATGATAAATCCTTTCTGCCCTGAGGCTGTCCCGTCTGTGAATCAGATAAACTTTTTTTGCAATTCCCGAAAGGTAAAGAGCATCTGCAGCTGCTGAGTTCCCTCCGCCAACCACCGCCACAATCTTATCTTTGTAAAATCTCCCGTCACAGTGCGCACAATAGTGTAGTCCTCTTCCCGTCAGTTCTCGTTCCTTTTCAACTCCAAGCTCACGCGGATTTGCACCTGTTGCAATAATGACAGTTTTTGCTCTGTATATATCCGAAGCGCCTTTAACAACCTTGATTCTGTCTTTCAGATCAACTTCTGTAACCTCATCATATTCCGTCTTAGCTCCGAAGCGTTCAGCACTCTGCTGCATTTTAAAGCCAAGGCTTATCCCGTCTATCCCCTCTTCAAATCCCGGAAAATTATCAATAACATCCGTAAGCGTCATCTGACCGCCTACAGAAAATTTTTCAATAACAAGAGTATCAAGTCCGGCTCTTGAGGCATAAAGTGCTGCCGTATAGCCGCCCGGACCGCCACCGATTATCACAACATCATAAATATGATTCATTTTCAGTCCTCCTTTTATTCTTTGATTTAAGTATAGCATTTTTTATAAACATTTCTGTAACTTAATCACAAAAAGTATATATCACAAAATTTAATTCAATTAAAATCCGAGGTAACATTATGAAAATCACCTGTCTTGTTGAAAACACTACCTACAATGAAAATTTCAAGTGTGAACACGGTCTTTCGCTATATATCGAAACCGAAAACGCAAAATTTCTTTTTGACATGGGTCAAACTGATCTTTTTTATCAAAACGCTCTCAAGCTCGGCATCAACCTTGCCGATGTCGATTTTGCCATTCTTTCCCACGGGCATTATGACCACGGAGGCGGACTTGAAAAGTTTCTCGAGATCAACAAAACTGCACCGGTATACATAAATCGTTTTGCCTTTGAACCTCATTTCAACGGCACTGAAAAATACATAGGATTGGATATAACCCTCAAAGATAACAGACGCCTCGTCTTCGTTGATGATAAGTCAGAAATCGATAAAAACTGTTCCCTTTTTTCCTGTAACGACAGAGAAAGAAAACATTACCTCGGAAGCTTCGGTCTGAATATGAAAATCGGTGACGAATTAGCTCCTGATGATTTCAGACACGAACAATATCTTCTGATTGAAGAAAACTCAAAAAAAATACTTATAAGCGGATGTTCACACAAAGGTATTATGGACATAACAGAATGGTTTGAGCCCGATATTCTGGTTGGCGGATTTCATTTTTCAAAGATTGAATCTGCTGAAGAGCTCAATCAATATGCTGAAATCCTTAATAATTCTGACACTGAGTTTTACACCTGTCACTGCACGGGCACAGTTCAATACGAGCATATGAAAAAAACTATGACTCGGCTTCATTATCTCTCCTGCGGAGAAGAAATAATAATATAAGTGGGTATCGATATGAAACGTGAAGATTTCGAAAAGGTTTTATATGATTATAAAATATTCAGCGATTTAATTTCTCAAGAAGATAAAAATCACATATGTGACAACACCCGTTCTGTGTCATATAAAAAAGGAACGACCATACACGACGGAAATGAGTGTTCAGGGGTTTTTCTCGTGCGTTCCGGAAGCCTGAGGGTCTACATCATGTCTGACGAAGGAAAAGATATAACTCTTTACAGGTTACACAAAGGTGATATGTGTATGCTTGCCGCCTCTTGCGTTTTACAGGCAATCACTTTCGATGTGCTCATAGATGCCGAGGAAGATTGTGAATGTCTGGTTATAAACGGTCCTGCATTCGCTAAAGTTTCAGAAAAAACTCCGGAAATAAAAATCTTTGCTCTTGAAACTGCTGTTTCCCGTTTTTCTGATGTTATGTGGGTAATGCAACAGATTCTGTTTATGAGTGTAGATAAAAGACTAGCTGTCTTTCTTCTTGATGAATCAATAAGGCTCGGAAGCGATAATATAGAATTAACTCACGAGCAGATTGCTAAATACATAGGCTCTGCCCGTGAGGTCGTTTCAAGAATGCTGAAATATTTCGCAAGTGAAGGTATTGTTGAAAACTCCAGAAAAGGTGTAAAAATCATCAACAAGGAGCGTTTAAGAAGCTTAACCCTCTAACAGCGCAAGAATCTGATTTTTGGGTCTTGCTCCCGATGAGATATTTACCACTTTTCCGTTCTGAATAACCACAAGCGTAGGTACGCTGTAAACATCAAAAGCCTGCGCAAGTTCAGGTTCATTGTCTATATTGACTTTTCCGATAACATACTGCGGATTTTCATCTGCAAGCTGCTCAACCAGGGGTAACACCATGCGGCAAGGACCACACCAATCTGCATAAAAATCCAACAGAACCTTCTTTTCACTCTTTAATACTTCTTCAAAATTATTTTTATTTACAACTAATGCTGACATAATCTGCACTTCCTTTCTTTTTTGTAGTTTTATTATAACCTCTTTTTTCACATAAATCTGTGACTAAATCACAAACACAGCACATCATACAAATAAATAGCAAAAAATTTTACTGTTCAACACGAAAAAAGAAAGTGTCGATTATTGATTTTTTTACATATAATTGGTATACTTATTTAAATGTAAGTTAGGAGGAGAAAATATGCTTTATCCAAAGAAATCCGAAAAGAAATTATCAAAGGAGCTTTTTAAAAATCCTACTTCTGAATACCGTTGCACTCCCTTCTGGGCGTGGAACTGTGATCTCAAGCTTGATGAGCTTGAACAAGAAATTGATTTTATGAAAGAGATGGGTATGGGTGGCTTCCATATGCACACAAGAGTCGGCCAGTCCACACCCTATCTTTCTGACGCATATATGGCAAACATCAAGGGCTGCACTGAAAAAGCAAAGAAAGAAAATATGCTTGCGTGGCTCTACGATGAAGACAAATGGCCATCAGGATTTGCCGGTGGTCTTGTTACAAAGAAGCTTGAAAACAGAGAAAAATTCCTCCTCGGTACATTCGATCCTTCAGTAATAGAAGGTAAATTCCTCGCTAAGTATGACATCGAACTTGATGATAACGGCTACCTCGTTTCATATACAAGACTCGGTGAAGATGAAAAGGCAGCTCACAAGGAATGGTATGCTTCTCTCGAAACATCCAAGCCAAGTCCCTGGCATAATCTCGAAACATATGTCGATACTCTTTCAAAGTCTGCAATCGATGATTTCATCAACACCACTCACGAAAGATATAAGGAAGTTGTCGGTGACGATTTCGGAAAAACTGTTCCTGCAATTTTCACTGATGAGCCTCAGGTTTTTCGTAAGAGCTGTATAGATATTTCTCTCTCCGAAAATGATGTTAAATTCCCGTTCACAACAGATTTTGCAGAAACATACAAAGCAACATACGGTGCAGACTTCTTTGACACCTTCCCTGAAATTGTCTGGGAAAAGAAAGAAGGCTGCCACCTTACAAGACACCGTTACCACGACCATGCTACAGAAAGATTCGTTGAAGCTTTCTGTGACAATGTCGGCTCATGGTGCAGCAAAAACAACATTCTTCTCACAGGTCATATGATGGAAGAGCCCACTCTTCACAGCCAGACCTGCGCTATCGGTGAAGCAATGAGATCCTACCGTTCATTCGGTCTTCCGGGAATCGATATGCTTTGCGACTCAAGAGAGTTTACAACAGCAAAGCAGGCTGCAAGTGCAACCCATCAGTTTGGCTATCCCGGTGTTTTAAGTGAGCTCTACGGTGTAACTAACTGGGATTTTGATTTCAGAGGTCATAAGATTCAGGGCGACTGGCAGGCAGTTCTTGGTGTTACAGTCCGTGTTCCTCACCTTTATTGGGTATCAATGAAGGGCGAAGCAAAGCGTGACTACCCTGCTTCAATCGGCCATCAGTCGGCCTGGTATAAAGAGTATTCTTTCATTGAAGATCACTTTTCCCGTGTTAACACAATGCTTACCAGAGGCTCGGCTGATATTAAGATCGGTGTAATCCATCCGATCGAATCATTCTGGCTTCATTACGGACCGACAGACAAGACCGGCGTAATCCGTGATGAAATGGATGAAAGATTCAGCCAGATTACAGAGTGGTTGCTTTACGGCACACTCGACTTTGACTACATTTGTGAATCGTTGCTCAAGGATCAGTTCGGCGGAGCTGAAAAGAGCTTCAAGGTCGGCAAAATGGAATATGATGTAATTATTGTTCCTGCTTGTGAAACTCTTCGCAAAACAACACTTGATGCTCTGAGCGAATTTACAGCAAACGGCGGCAAGGTTATCTTTATGGGAGAAATTCCGACAATGGTTGATGCCGTCGAATCAAGTGCACCCGCTGACCTTGCTGAAAAGTGTGAGGTAATCAGCTGGAGCAAAGCAAAGCTTTACACTGCTCTTGAGCCTTATCGTACTATCGATATCCGAGACAAAAAAGGTAATCCTTCAGACAATCTTATGTATGCTCTCAGGAATGATGGTGACGGCAAAAACCTCTTCATCTGCCACATCAAAGACACTTTGAGAACAGCTATAGATGAGAAAGAGAACTACACCATCAGAATCAAGGGCGAATTCAAGCCCATACTTATGGATTCACTTACAGGTGAAATTTCAGACTATCCTGCTTCATACAGCAACGGTGAAACAGTTCTTAAATGGTCTTGCTACTCACAGTCAAGCATTCTTCTTCGTCTTGAGCCCGGCAGAACTGAGACTTCTGAATATGCAAACGAAGAGAAAGGTGAGCTTGAATACATCGCTGATGATATTGAAGTGATCCTTGACGAGCCGAATGTCTGCGTTATTGATATGGCAGAGTGGAAGATAGATGACGGCGAATGGCAGGAAAGAGAAGAAATGCTTCGCCTTTGCGTAAAAGCAAAAGAGGCTCTCAATTTTTCAACAGACGCTATTCACGGTGTTCAGCCCTGGGTTATGGGTAAAGTCGAGGCTAAAAATACAATCACAGTAAAATCAACATTCAATTCAGATATTGATATTGAAAACGCAATGCTTGCCCTTGAAGATTTTGATGATTGCGAAATCATCTTCAACGGTAAGAAGATTGAGAAAATTTCTCAAGGCTATTATGTTGACTTCTCGATCACAAAAGTAAACATCGGAAAAATCAACAAGGGCGAAAATACAATAATCGTTACAAAGCCTTTCACTGTTGTTTCCAGCGTTGAAAATATGTTTGTACTCGGCGATTTCGGAGTTGAGGTTGCAGGAACTGCTGTTAAGATCACAGAACCAATCAACAAGCTTCATTTCGGCGACATTACAAGACAAGGCCTCCCCTTCTACGGTGGCGTTATGACCTACAGAGTAAAAATTAACGGTGGCAAGGATACAAAGCTTTGCCTCGGACTCTTCAAAGCTCCGTGCGTTTGTGCCGAACTCGATGGTAAGAGAGTTGCAAACCTTTCACTCTCTCCGCATTCAATTGATCTCGGCAAGCTTTCTGAAGGTGAGCATACACTCGACCTGGTTGTTTCTCTGAGCAGAATCAACACATTCGGCACACTTCATATGTGCGACGGCAGACGCGACTGGTTCGGTCCTGACGGTTGGTACACTGAGGATGAGGATTGGACATACGGCTATATGTTAAAAGATTCGGGTCTTATTACAGCACCCCGTATTTATAAGAAGTAAAAAGCAAAAAGCGGTGAAGACATGAATTATTGTAAATATTGTTTAGAACCAAGTGGAAATAGTGAGGTTTGTCCTAATTGCCAGAAAGAGGTTCAAAAGATCGTACCCCCTCACCGACTGTTCCCCGGCACTCTGCTTGCAAACAGATACCGCATCGGTAAGGTTCTTGGCGAAGGTGGATTCGGCATCACATATGTCGGTCTCGATACGAAACTTAATATGAAAGTAGCTGTTAAGGAGTATTATCCTAACGGTCTTGCCAGCCGTAACAACACTTTTTCATCTCTTGTCAGTTGCAGTGCTTCGGACGATAAGCAGGAAGTTTTCATGAAATTCCGTGATAAATTCCTTCAGGAAGCGCGTACTCTTGCAAAGTTCTCCAAAGAGAAGAGTATTGTTGAGGTCCGTGACTTTTTCGAAACTAACAATACAGCTTATATCATTATGGAATATCTTGACGGTCAGGACTTGAGGGAATTTCAGCGTATAAACGGTAATATGCCGGTAGAAAAAGCAATTCAGGTGCTTACTCCCGTTATGCGTACGCTTGGAAAGATTCATCAGCAGGGTCTTATACACCGTGATATCAGCCCCGATAACATCCGTCTGACACCCGACGGAGTCAAGCTTCTTGACTTTGGTGCTGCAAGAGAGATGAACACTCAGATCAATCGCAGTATCTCAGTTATGCTCAAGCCCGGTTATGCCCCTGAAGAGCAATACAGAAGTAAAGGTATCCAGGGTCCCTGGACTGATGTTTATGCAGTCTGCGCTACGATTTATAAATGCATTACCGGTGTTACACCCGACGATGCAACGCAGAGAGTTTACTCTGACGAGTTAAAAAAGCCATCTTCTTACGGAATCAAAATCAATCCTGCTGTTGAAGAGGTTCTTCTTAAAGGTATGTCTGTTTTTCAGAAAGACAGATACAAGAGCATGGACGAGCTTATTAATGCTCTTACAAACGCTTTACAGAACCGTCAGAAAACGCCCGCTTCAAAGCCTAAGGCAACTAACATAAGCATAGATAAAACTGTTTCTGTTGCCGATTTACAAAAAAACAAAAGCAGTTCACAAGGCGGTTCTTCAAAACCATCTAACATCAAGACCCCGCCTACCCCTCCTGCGAAAAAACCGGGACCTGCTGTTGTTACACCACCGGTGAACAACTACACGCCACCCGTTCACACACCACCCGTTGACAGAAGCATCCCATACAGACCTGTTACCAACATTGTTCAGCCGATAGGCACCAACACAGTTGTGCAACAGCCACCTAAGAAAAAGAAAAACCACTCTGCTTTTATCATTATAGCAATTGCCGCAGCGGTTGCCGTTACGATCTGTGTGTTAATCGCTATCTATGGCGGAGGTGGTACCGATACAGAATCTTCAACAACTACCCCTACAGAATCTACAACTAAAGCCGTTGTTCAGCCTCCTCTTTCCGACGCTGAAGAGATTGTTCCTCTTATTTACGATGCTCTTCTTGATTCCGATACCAAACTGGTGAACTCATATGAAATGTTAGATTGGATCAGCATAGAAGAAGGCGTTGATTCTAAAGTAACTGAAATCAGCGGGTCAAGCAGCATCCAAGATGCATACAGTGCTATCGCAGCAGAAACGGGCTATAATATCTATGATGCAGAAAGCTTCCTTGCCTATTTATTCTCAGAGCCTGATGATTTCAGGTCTTTGATTGAAGAAAATTATGGCAACAATTTCAAAATCACTTGCAGCGATTTCAGTTCACGTTTTATTTCAGAAACAGAAGGAATAGAATATATTGATATGACAAAGAACGAAATCAGTGAAAACTACGGTACATATATCGATAAGAACGATATAAATGTAGATTTTGAATATTTCGCCGAGGTTGAGTGTAAAGTTACATATTCAGGAACATACAGGACTGACGATTACACTCAGATTTCTATTTTCGGTTATGTTGACGGAGCATGGAAATTAATCTATGCTGATGATGATGGTTCTTCACCTTATTATCTCTTTTCTCTGACAATGCTCAAAGGTCTTTTCTAAAATCATAATAGTTCCCAAAAAACACCGTAAGCGTTAAGCTTACGGTGTTTTTCTATCAAAGATTATTAAGAATTTCAAGAACGCATTTCAATTCTTCAGGTCTGAATTTATCAACAGGTTTATCATTCTTGACACAATCAGCAAAGTAAAGAATTTCATTTGCATACGCATTGCTTTTCGGAAGATTGATGTTGCCTGTATCACCGTCAGCTTCGACTGAAAGATCAATTTTCTCATCATTTCTGAGATAGATCATCATTTTGCCATTTTCACTTGCTACGACAGCATCCTCAAACTGGAATCTGAATTCAGCTGTAAACGGATAGCTTGCAGCATACCATGAAGCTTCAGAATTAATTGAGAAATCACCGAAATCATAAACAAGACTTATGAAGTCCTGATCAGGCAGCTTTGAACGGTACTGATATTTCACCTTCGGCAGACCGAAAGCATAGACCATAAAGTCAAGATCATGGATATGCAGGTCAAACGGAACCATACCGCTTCTTTTTTCATCCATCATCCAACCATCCCAGCTCCATTTAGGATAACCGCCAAGACGAATCATTGTGCCTGAAAGGAGTCTGCCGTATTTTTTAGTATCATAAATCTCCTTAAGAAGCTCATATTCAGACCAGAAACGAAGCACATGAGCAACCATAAACTTCACATTATTCTTTTCAGCTGCCGCATAAACTCTTTCAACATCTTCGTTCTTAAGAGATATCGGCTTTTCCGTTATAACATTGATACCCTTATCCATAGCCTTGATTGCAAAATCAGCATGAAGATAAGTCGGAAGGCATATATCGAGAATATCAAGCTCTTCCTTTTCCAACATCTCATCAAAGCTGAGATAGCATCGTTTTCCTTCATATTTTTCCATTCTCTCGGGACGGATATCGCACAAAGCAACAAGCTCTGCATCCTCCATCTCTTCCCACACAGGGATATGGGCACCACTTATACCACCAACACCCACAAGACCAACTTTCAACATAAAACTGCCTCCTATAAAAAACAGCCACCTTCGTGACTGTTTTAATTATTAAAGTTTTGAGAAACCGAAGTTGTTTATAAGAGCATCAATCTTCTGCTTCTGTTTGCAGAGCGGACACTCATACGCAGGAACCGTAAAATATCCCGGAATGTCATTCGGGTCAAAAACTGAGTTTACGGGATATCCTCCGCACTCTTTCTTAGTTGCGAAAATTGAAGCAATGCCGACTACCTCGCCACCATAATATTTGATAGCTTCAATAGCTGAGTTAGCGGTATAACCGGTAGCAACCGATACAGCAAGAATAAGAACATGCTTACCCTTGATCATAGGAGCATAGTTATCTCTGAAAATGAGCTGCGATGCGCCTGTCATCTCAGGAGTAACGACATATATCGTCTGGTGAGCATTGATGTTCATAAAATTATTCTCAGTAAGCTCATCAGCAAGGCATGTGCCGATAACCTCAGTGCCGTCAAGGCAGAGGATTGTATCGATAATCTGAGTACTGTAGCTGTAATTTCTGCAAAGTTCTTTTGCTACTGCACGAGCTTCAGAAAGACGGGATTTCTGAGCAGCAACATCAATATAATAATTGCTGTGTGAATGATTGGAAACAAAATGACCTTCCATTACACGGAGCAAAAGATTATTACTATTGGTTTTAATTTTGATTACATTTTTATTATCAGTCATTCGAAGCACCTCTTCTTTATTATCACGATGTGTTATTATTTTACAACAACTGCACAATAAATACAAGAGTATTATTAAATATTTTATTATAAATTGATAATTTTTATTCTATTTTACTATGCCAATATACTCTTTTTGAACTTTTTCGTAGCTTTCAAGATTACCTATATCGTATCTTTTGCCCGGCATTTCCATTGCATAAACCGAAGTTTCATTGCAAAGCCACGCAATAAAGCTTCCCGGAGCATCTGTCGCACATCCTTTTTCAATACCCACAGATACGAGCCTTGCATCATCTTTCGTATAATAATAGAAAGGCGGACAGCACCAATTCGTAGCAGGAGTCGGTGATTTTTCTGTCATTGCAATTATTCTGTCGTCCTTATCAATCGTAACAACTCCGCATTTAAGAAGCTTATTATATTCAGGCTCATAATAGCGCATAATACACGAAGATTTTTTCTGCTGCGCATATCTTATGAATTCAGTAAGACTGAAATCAAGAACATTGTCCCCTGCTATTACCAGCATATCATCGTCAATTTTTAAAGTATCAATTGCAAACTGAATATCCTTTACAGCTCCCAGACGGGTTTCGTTAGAGGAAGTGCCATCATCAACAATTTTTACACTTTGCTTTTTAGTTTTGGCCCATTCATCAAAATGATGAGCATATTTGTGATTTGAAATAACTATATATTCATCGATTATTCCTGCTTCGTCGATATCATCAATCAACCAATCAAGAATGGTTTTTTCCCCAACCTTAAGAAGAGGTTTGGGGAAATTTTCGGTCAGCGGATAAAGTCTCGTTGCATATCCTGCAGCAAGAATAAGACATTTCATAAAAGCACCTCGTCAGATCAGATTTATACCGTCTGCACTTTCGCATATGTGGCAGGAATATTTTCCCTCAAGCTCCGGAAAAGCCTCAAGATATTCACGGGTCACATTTTCAACAATCGACTCCTCGTACTCAGGATCGATCAACGCCATACAACAGCCCTTGAACCCTGCACCTGAGAATCTACCACCGTAAATTCCTTTAGTGTGTGTCATTATTTCATACAAAGTTTTCAACTCGGGAGAACCTGTTTCCCAGTTTTCGATAGAAGACAATCCACTTTCGAACGAAAGCCTGCCGAATTCTTCAATATCTCCCCTACGCCAGGCTTCTGCCCCCTGCTGAACACGAAAGAACTCCGTATACCAATGCTCTGCTCTTTTGCGCCAATTATCAGGAAGCTTATCCTTATACTTAAGATAAACCTCATACGGTACATCTCTGAGATTGGTTTCTTTAAACTTACCGTAATCTATACCTGCATAAGCCTTCAATGCATACGCCGCACTGCGGCACTCATCAACCCGCATATTGAAAGCTGACCCTGCAAGACTTCGTTCAATACCACTGAAGAAAATTGCAATTTTATATGGTTTCATATCAGGGTGCTGAGGGATAAGCTCATAAGAATCATCTTTCAGATCCATATATAAAAGATGATTTTTTTTACAATAAACCTCACAGGACTGATCAAGCTTTCCGCAGGCAACACCGACATATTTATTTTCAGCTTCCTGAGAAATTGTAATAAGTTCAGAAGGTGTGAGTGTGATATTGTTGATTGCACATAGAGCCGACAAGAAAGTGATAATCACAGCGGCAGAAGAAGAAAGTCCGCCGATCGGCAACTCTCCGTCAATAACTGCACACAGACCACGACGAAGAGGATATCTATCATTAAGTGCAATGGTAGCTCCCCGCAGATGATCTGCCCAGTCATCCTGCTTTTGTGCAGGTGTCGCCTGAACATGCCATTGAGCCCGCTTTTCAAACTGAAGAGACTGAATCTCAACAACACCGTTTTCTTTCGGACCAAAAGCGATATGAATACCCTTATTTATCGCAATTCCGGTTATCTTACCAAGCTGATGGTCACTGTGCGCCCCTATAGGACATATGCGGTACGGAGTAAACTCAACGCACTGTGGATTTTTCTTATATATTTGCTCAAAACATTCTGCAACAACTGACATAATAAAAATTCACCTTAACCAAATATGAAGAAATCAGAACTTTCTCCATACCATTTTATTTACAACACCTGTATACGACTGAATGATTTTAACTACCTTAGTGCTGACATTTTCTTCAATATAGTCCGGAACCGGTATGCCGAAATCACCGCTGTCATTCATATCCACTGCGGTAGTTACTGCCTGCAGCAAGCTCTTTTCATCGATACCTGCAAGAACAAAACCGGCTTTTTCAAGAGATTCAGGACGCTCTGTTGATGTTCTTATGCATATTGCAGGAAAAGGCTTACCGATACTTGTAAAGAAGCTTGATTCTTCCGGAAGAGTACCACTGTCTGAAACAACAGCATAGGCGTTCATCTGCAACTTATTATAATCATGGAAACCGAGAGGCTCGTTTTTTATTACCCTCTTATCAAGCACAAACCCGCTTTTTTCAAGACGGTTACGACTGCGGGGATGGCAAGAATACAGAATAGGCATATCGTACTTTTCAGCTAATTTATTGATTGCAGTAAACAAGCTGAGGAAATTCTTTTCAGTATCAATGTTTTCTTCTCTGTGGGCAGAAAGAAGAATGTACTTTTTCTCTTCAAGACCCAGACGTTCAAGAACATCGCTTGCTTCAATTTCAGCAAGATTCTGATGAAGCACTTCAGCCATCGGAGAACCTGTGACATAAGTTCTTTCCTTCGGAAGTCCACACTCATGAAGATACTTTCTCGCGTGCTCACTGTATGCAAGGTTAACATCAGAAATAATGTCAACAATTCTGCGATTTGTCTCTTCAGGCAGACACTCGTCCTTACATCTGTTACCCGCCTCCATATGGAAGATCGGAATATGAAGTCTTTTAGCAGCAATTGCTGAAAGACAGGAGTTTGTATCTCCAAGAATAAGAAGTGCATCGGGCTTTATCTCAGTCATAAGCTTATACGAACAGTTGATAATATTTCCCACAGTCGCACCGAGATCGTCACCTACTGCATCCATATACACTTCAGGATCTGCAAGCTTCAGATCTCTGAAGAAAACCCCGTTAAGGTTGTAATCGTAATTCTGACCGGTATGCGCAAGAATTGTATCAAAATACTTTCGGCACTTGTTTATAACCGCTGCAAGACGGATGATTTCAGGTCTTGTGCCGACAATTATAAGAAGCTTGAGCTTACCGTTATCCTGAAATTTAACATCACTGTAATCAAGTTTAATATCCATATAGAAAACCTCTCATCAAAGCTGATTATTCAACGATTTCAAAAAAAGTATCGGGATGGTTCGGATCAAACTGCTCATTAGCCCACATCACCGTAACAAGATTTTCGGTTTTAGAAAGATTGATTATATTATGAGTATAACCCGGAAGCATATGTATTGCTTCAATTTTATCTCCGCTCACTTCAAAGTTCATAACCTCATCAGTCCCAATTTTTCTTTCCTGAATAAGACCGTGACCGCTGACAACAATGAAAAACTCCCACTTCGAATGGTGCCAATGCTGCCCTTTTGTAATCCCGGGCTTTGAAATGTTAACAGAGAACTGACCGCATTTTTCGGTCTTAAGAAGCTCTGTAAAGCTTCCTCTGTCATCGACATTCATTTTAAGAGGAAATGCAGTTTTTTCTTTCGGGAGATAAGATAAGAAAGTGCTGTAAAGCTTCTTTGCAAACGAGTTATCAGGAATCTCGGGCATAACAAGAGTTTTTGACTGATTATTAAAAGTCTCCAGCAAGTCTACAATTTCTCCGAGAGTCACTTTGTGAGTAACGGGAACAGCGCAATACTTGCCACTATCAACCAAAACAGTCTCAATTCCCTCAAAATCACAACGATGCTCCCTGTTTTCAATTGCATCCAGCATTTCGTTGACAAGATCGTCTATATAAAGAAGCTCAAGCTGAACATTTCTGTCGCTGACAGTTATGGGAAGGTCGTTTGCAAAATTGTTGCAAAAGGTTGCGACAGCGCTGTTGTAATTAGGTCTGCACCATTTACCGAAAAGGTTCGGAAAACGATAAACAAAAACCTTTGCACCCGTTTCATCAGCATATTCAAAAACAAGCTCCTCGCCTGCTTTTTTACTTCTGCCGTAGTCGCCGTCGTATCTTCCGATGCAAGTTGCCTGAATTGACGATGAAATCATAACAGGACAGGCATTATTATACTTTTTGAGAGTATCAAGAAGCTTTGAAGCAAATCCGAAGTTTCCCTGCATAAACTCTTCAGGATTCTGAGGGCGGTTAACACCGGCAAGGTTAAAAACGAAATCTGCCTTTCGGCAATATTCATCGAGAAGCTCAGGGTTTGTATTGATATCGTATTCAAATATTTCTTCAATCTTAATTTCCGGACGGGTTCTGTCTTTACCGTCACGGATGTTTCTGAGACTTGCACAAAGGTTTTTTCCTACAAAACCTTCAGCACCCGTTACAAGTATATTCATACTTACTTTGCCTCCTTGGCAAGCTCGTTTTTGATATAATCGAGTTCGGCTATCTTAGCCTTTGTTTCCTCAACGGTAAGAAGCTGAGTATTATTTGAATCAAACTCAGTAAGGACATTACGCTCTGCATCGCCCACACTGAAATATTTATCATAATTAAGGCCTCTCTTATCACACGGAACTCTGTAAAAATCACCCATATCAACGGCAACTGCGCATTCCTCATTAGTAAGAAGAGTTTCATACCTTTTTTCACCATGCCGGATACCGATGATCTTAATATCATCTTTGTTTCCGCCGAAGAGTTCGCATACGGCTTCTGCCTGAACCTGAATAGTACAAGCAGGTGCTTTCTGAACAAGTATATCGCCGGGTTCACCGTGTTCAAACGCAAAGAGAACAAGATCAACAGCTTCCTCAAGCGACATAATGAAACGAGTCATACGAGGATCAGTCAGTGTAATCGGATTTCCGTTTCTTATCTGATCAATCCACAACGGAATCACAGAGCCTCTTGAACACATAACATTTCCGTAACGAGTACAGCAGATTTTTGTTTTCGTCGTTGTTCGTGCTTTGGCAACAATTACTTTTTCCATCATAGCCTTCGAGGTACCCATTGCATTTACGGGATATGCAGCCTTGTCCGTCGAGAGGCAGACAACATTTTCTACACCTGCTTCAATAGCAGCAATAAGTACATTTTCTGTTCCGAGAACATTAGTCTTAACAGCCTCAATCGGGAAAAACTCGCAAGAAGGAACCTGCTTGAGTGCTGCTGCATGGAATATATAATCAACACCATACATAGCATTTTTTACTGATGCAAGATCACGGACATCACCGATATAGAATTTTATCTTATCTGCTACATCAGGCATCTTAACCTGAAACTCATGGCGCATATCATCCTGCTTCTTCTCGTCACGGGAAAAAACACGGATTTCACCTATATCTGTACGAAGGAAACGGTTAAGCACGGCATTACCGAACGAACCCGTACCGCCAGTAATAAGTAATGTTTTATCTTTGAAAAGTGACATAATTATTCAGCCTCCAATATATCTGCAATTCTCTTACATGCAAAACCGTCACCATACGGATTACTTGCATGGGACATTGCATCATACGCCTCTTTATTTTCAAGAAGCTCTTTGAAGTTTCTATAAATAACATCCTCATCGGTGCCAACAAGCTTCAGCGTTCTCGCCTTAATGCCTTCGGGACGTTCGGTTGTATCCCTCATAACAAGAACAGGCTTACCGAGAGACGGTGCCTCTTCCTGAATACCGCCGCTGTCTGTAAGAATCAGATAGCTGCGAGCAAGAAAATTATGGAAATCGAGAACTTCGAGAGGTTCAATAATATGAATTCTGTCACATCCGCCAAGCTCCTCATCAGCAGCTGCGCGTACGACCGGATTCATATGAATAGGATAAATTGCCTTCACATCAGGATGCTCGTCCATAATTCTGCGGATTGCCCGAAACATATTGTGCATCGGCTCACCAAGATTTTCTCTTCTGTGTGCCGTAATTATAATAAGACGGCTATCGTTTGCCCAATCGAGCTCAGGATGATGATAATCCTCTCTTACCGTTGTTTTCAGAGCATCAATCGCAGTGTTTCCGGTAACAAATATTGTGGAAGGATTTTTCCCTTCATTAAGAAGGTTTTGCTTTGAAAGCTCCGTAGGAGAAAAATTATACTTCGCGACAATTCCGACTGCCTGGCGATTAAACTCTTCAGGATACGGAGAATAGATATTGTATGTACGAAGACCAGCTTCTACATGACCGACCGGAACCTGCTTATAAAAACAAGCAAGCGCCGTTACAAAAGTAGTTGATGTGTCGCCGTGAACAAGGACAACATCGGGCTTAACTTCATCAAGCACATCACCGATTTTATTGAGAATATTAGTAGTAATATCAAAAAGAG
>JAZORX010000304.1:0-7587 GCA_045656845.1 Acutalibacteraceae bacterium
GTTTCATACATATCGTGCATTGAAGCTATTGCGTCAAAGCCGTGACGGTCTTTTTCAGGGCCTGAATGAACAGCATAATGCTTTGAACATGCCGTTGCCTTGTAAAATTCACCTTCACCCTGAATGCCTTTTACAAATGAAACACCGAGGGTTGCAGAAAGGAACGGATCTTCACCGAATGTTTCCTGACCTCTGCCCCAGCGAGGATCACGGAAGATATTGATGTTCGGTGCCCAGTATGTTATGCCCTTGAAAATATCAAAGTCGTTATACTTAACGTGCTGATTATATTTAACTCTGCCTTCTGTTGAGATAACATCTGCGATTGTATTAACAAGCTCAGGATCAAATGTAGCTGCCATAGCGATTGCGTGAGGGAAAACGGTTGCAGTTCCTGAACGGGCGACACCGTGAGATCCTTCATTCCACCAGTTGTATGCCTTGATACCTAGTCTTTCAATAGGTGCTGATGTATAAAGAAGCTGAGAAATTTTTTCCTCAACTGTCATTTTTGCAACAAGTTCTTTTGCTTTGATTTTTGCTTCGTTTTTTGTCATTGCTTTTCTCCTTTGCAAAGTGTTTCAGTAATTTTAACATTATATAAAGTGTTTTTCAACAGCTTTCAGGAATAATAGGATTATTTTATGGCCTGCTTGCAGTAATTGATAAATTTATGTGCGGTAGGTGACAGCGTGTTTTTTGATTTTATAAGAATGCCGAGTTCACGGTAAGAATAAGGCTCGATCGGCTTTGCAACAAATGACCCGGACATACCCTTAAGAACAAGCTCAGGTAAAATTGAATAGCCGAGTCCGTGGCTGACCATTGAAACAATCGTTGCATCGTCAAGGGCTGTACGGTTTATAAGGGGATTTACATTGTTGTGCTTAAGCGTGTTCATAATGTCGTAGTCAAAGCCATAAGTCGGCATAAAAAACGGTTTGTTGTTAAAAATAGAAACGGGCACACAGTCACCCTCTTCCTTGCAGTCAGGCGGAAGGACGGCGAAGAGCTTATCGTTCTGCAGATGAATCCAGTCTCCGTGAAGGATATCCTGCTTGCTTGTGAAACCGAGGTCGATCTCACTGTTTGAAACGAGGTGGCAGATTTCGTCAAGATTGCCTACATTCAGCTCAAAACGCACATTCGGAAAATCTTTCTGGAATTTGCTGATTATAACGGGCAACCAGTGCTTTGTTACGCTTGCATAAGCAGCGATGCGAATGACCGTATCGTTATTTTCTTTGACACTTTTGATTGCCTTTTCAAGCTCAAGACCCTGCTCTGTAAAATTCTTTATCAAAGGAAGAAGAGTCTCACCGTCGTTTGTCAGGGTAACACCCGATTTTGTTCTCTGAAGCAGGGTGATGCCGATTTCTTTTTCTAATCGGTTCATCATATGGGTAAGACCTGCCTGTGTGTAGCCAAGCTCCTCGGCAGCTTTCGTAAGGCTTCCGTATTCAACGGATTTTAACAGTGCAAAAAATTTTGAAGAGTCCATATTTCTTCTCCTGTCATTACATTGTGTAATACAAGCATTATAATATGAAAGTTTACTTTTTTCAAGATGTATTTTATAATTTATCTGATCAGAAAAAATGTCAATAATTGAAAGGGGTTTTCAAAAATGGGCACAGAACTTAAGAAAAAGTACGGCCTTGTTACTGCTATCTGTATGGTTGTCGGTATCGTTATCGGTAGCGGTGTTTTCTTCAAGGCTCAGGATGTGCTTAAGGAAACTCAGGGTAATATGCCTCTGGGTATCCTCGCTTGGATCATCGGCGGTATTGTTATTATTGTTTGTTCCTATAACTTCGCAACTCTTGCCAATAAATACGAAAAGGTTAACGGTCTTGTTGACTATGCGGAAGCAACACTCGGACCAAAGTACGCTTATATGCTCGGTTGGTTTACGACGACTATCTACTATCCGGGTATGACGAGCGTTCTTGCCTGGGTTTCAGCTCGTTACACGCACATTTTGATTTTCGGCAAAGATAACCCCGCAAACGGCTTCTGCCTTGCGCTCTCTTGCTTCTATCTTTGTCTGAGCTATGCAATCAACACTCTTTCTCCTATTATCGCAGGTAAGTTTCAGGTTACTTCAACTGCAGTGAAGCTCGTTCCGCTCCTTGTTATGGCTGTTATCGGTACGATCGTCGGCATGAGAAACGGTAACACGGCATCAGCTTTCCAGACATGGAGTGTTGTTGAAGAAACAGGAATCGGTTCTCCGCTTTTTGCGGCGGTTGTTGCAGTAGCCTTCGCTTACGAGGGATGGATCATCGCGACATCTATCAACGCAGAGCTTAAAGATTCAAAGAAGAATCTCCCGATCGCACTCGTTGTCGGTTCAATTATTATCGTTGCAGTTTATATTCTTTATTATGTCGGTCTTGCAGGCGGTGCAGAGATCTCTGTCCTTCAGGAGAGCGGTGCACCTCAGGCTTTCAAAAATATTTTCGGCGGTGTAGCAGGTAATGCTCTTAATGCGATGATCGTTGTTTCCTGCCTCGGTACCCTCAACGGACTTATGCTTGCAAGCACACGAAGCCTTTTTGCTGTTTCGGCAAGAAATCAGGGACCGAATGTGAAGATGTTTAAGGAAGTCAGCGAAACAACGAATATGCCGACCAATGCATCTGTTTTCGGCCTTCTTATTTGCGCCGCATGGCTCTTCTATTTTTTCGGTGCAAACCTTTGGGAAAATCCTGAAACGGGAAAAAATCTCTTTGGGCCTTTCAGCTTCGATTCATCGGAGCTTCCGATCATCACTATTTATGCTCTCTATATTCCGATTTTCTTTGTGTTTATGCTCAAGCATGGTAAGGAAAGTGTTTTCAAGAATGCGGTTATGCCGATTATCGGCATCGTGGCATCAGGCTTTATGGTCTTTGCCGCTGTTTACGCTCACGGACTTAAACCCTATTGGGATGCAAAGGCAAAGGGCGAGTTTTCTTTCCCAGTTCTTTTCTATCTCGTGGTCTTCGCAGTGATTATGATTATCGGTCTGCTTTTTTATAAAAAAGAAAGAAACGAAAAAGAATAATCTTATGAAAAATAAGAGCTGAGGTTTTCGCCTCAGCTCTTTCTTTTTGGTTATATTCCGAAATAATTTTTTGCGTTGTTGTATGAGATATCCTTGATAATATCTTCAAGCTCATCAGTGTAAGGATAAAGTCCGTTTTCGACCATATCACCGATAAGACCGCAGAGTATACGGCGGAAATATTCGTGACGGGGATATGAAAGGAAGCTTCTTGAGTCCGTAACCATTCCTACGAATTTTCCGAGAACACCGAGGTTGCCGAGAGCCTTCATCTGCTCACGCATACCGTCGATGTTATCGTTGAACCACCAGCCTGAACCAAACTGAAGCTTTGACTCAGCTTCGCTTGACTGGAAGTTACCGAGCATCGTACCGAGAACATAATTATCCTTCGGATTAAGGCAGAAGAGAATAGTCTTCGGAAGATTGCCTTCAACCTCAAGCGAGTCAAGTATTCTTGAAAGATCTTCTGCGATGTTACGGTCGCCGATTGAGTCAAATCCTGTATCGGGGCCGATTTTATTAAACATTGCTGTGTTGTTGTTTCTCATCGGGCCGATGTGAATTTCACAGCCCCAGCCTTTAGCTGCATATTCCTTTGCAAAGAAACGGAAAAGCTCAGTCTTGTATTTATCCTGCTCGTCAACGGTAAGAATTTCTTTGTTGAGAGCTTTTTTGAATATTGCTTCAAGCTCATCTTCGGAAGCTCTGTTGTAAGGCACATAAAGGAAACCGTGGTCACTTGCTTTGCAACCCATCTCCTCAAAGAAATCAATTCTTGTTTTGAGTACTGCTACAAGCTTTTTGTAGCTGTCGATTTTTTCACCGCTTATATTCTCCAGAGCAGAAAGCCAAGGGAGATAGGTCGGAAGATCGATTGAGAGAGCTTTGTCAGGACGGAAAGCTGGGAGTACCTTGCACTTGAAGGAAGGGTCTTCAGCAATCAGCTTGTGATATTCAAGGCTGTCTGCAGCATCGTCCGTTGTGCAGACGCAGGTTACATTTGACTTTTCTATAAGTTGACGGGGAGTGAATCCTCCGTCAGCTATTTTTTTGTTTGCCTTTTCCCAGATTGCATCAGCTGTTTTTTCGCTCAACGGCTCGTAGATATCAAAATATCTCTGCAATTCAAGGTGAGTCCAATGGTAAAGGGGATTGCCGATGCAGTAAGGCATAGCCTTTGCCCATGCTTTGAACTTCTCATACGAAGAAGCATCGCCAGTGATGTATTTCTCGTCAATGCCACAGCTTCTCATTGCACGCCATTTGTAATGGTCGCCACTGAGCCATAATTCCGTGATATCCGCAGGCTGCTTGTTTTCGTAAATCTCCTTGGGGGAAAGGTGGCAGTGCCAGTCGAAAATAGGCATTGTTGCTGCGTTTTCATGGAAAAGCTTTTTTGCTGTGTCGTTAAAGAGAAGAAAATCTTTATCCATAAAAGTTTTCATTGAAATTCACCTCATTATTCGGGAATGATATCGTAAGAGAATGCAAATTCTTTTTCTTCAAATTTTCTCCATGGTTCAAGATTTGCGTATTCAAGATTGTCGCAATGCATCTTGAAATCAAGTGAAACGATTGTTTCGTTGAGTGCTGTCAGCTCGTCATCGTGACGTGTTGCGTGAAGCTGCTCGTCATCGTAATGGATTGCCTTGAAGCAGAAGCCTTCAGCGCTTGTATCTGCAAATGAGAGACCGTTGCCGTCAGCATCTTTGACGCTTGCTGTCTTTGTCTTATAGTGTGAAGAACATTCCTGCGGTCTGATGTAGTGTTCAAAACCGTCTGTTGCAGTTGTGCTGTATTCGGAAATCAACTGACTTGCAAAACGGTCGGCATAAGTTTCAACAGGACCGTAGCCGAGGTAAGTAACATTTTCAAATCCCTCAGGCATAACGAGTCTGATGCCGAATTTCGGAAGTGCAGGTGCGTTATATGTAACTACTGATTTAACGCTTATGTTGAGCTTGCCGTCAGCAGTGAATGTGTAAACTATGTCTGCACGGATTGCAGGAGGCATAGCTGCAGCTGCGAAGGAAGTTTTTGTTACGATAACAACCTTTTCGGAAGTTGCTTCTGTGATTTCGCTTGAGTATGTCTTCTGCTTAACCTGCTCATATCTTGCACGCTTCCATTGCTCAGCGGAATCGTTGCTGATGTGGTAGCTACGGTTTATATTGAATCCGATCGGCTCAGAGAGAAGCTCTTTGCCATTATTGATTGATGCCACCTTGCCGAGAATTTTGTCAAAGGTGTATGTGGTTTCACCGATCTTGATTACGATTTCAGATCTGCTCTCGTCAAGAGAAATTGCATTGCTTGCATTCGGATCAATGCTTATTGCTGAGTCTGAAAGAATAAACTGTTTGTAGCCAACCTCGAAGCCTTTTTCTGCCCAGAGTGTGTCTGCATTCTGGAAGAAGTAGATGTTAAGAGTTGTAAGCTCGTATGTATCAATATCGTCGAAGAGCTTGTATTCAGCTTTTTCTCGTGCAGCAATTTCTGCCTTTTCAACGATACCCTCTTTTACAACCTTGCCGTTTTTCTCAATTGTCCACTTAAAGCCGAGGTCATCAAGAGCTGTGAAATAGCGCTTGTTCATAACGGTAATTGCTCCGTCGTTGTATGAAATCTCAAACGGCTGATATGTGATCTTCATATCGTGGAAGCCGGGACGAAGTCTGCGATCAGGATAAACAAGACCGTCAATACAGCAGATATGATCGTTCGGAAGATCTCCGAAATCTCCACCGTAACGGTATTTCGGATTTTCCTTTGTGCCGATGTTTACGGCATGGTCGCAGTATTCCCAGATGCAACCACCCATGTAATTATCATACTCTTCAAATTTACCCCAGTGAAGAGGAATGTCGCCCGTTGTCCATGCTGCAACGTATTCGCAGTAGTAGAAAGGCTTGTGATTTTCGGGGTTTTTGAGATAGGATTCAAGATAATCAAGAGGAGCATACATACGGCTTTCAACATCTGAAATGTCGCTGAAATCCTTGCAGAGTCTTGCCTGATATTCAAGATGAGCGTTTTCGTAGTGGATGATTGCATCAGCCTTGCGTGAACGGATGTAGTTTGCCATCTGTCTGTGGTTTTCACCGCAGCCTGATTCGTTACCGAGAGACCACATAATTACGCAGCCGTGGTTTTTGTCACGCTCAAAAAGGCGCATAGCTCTGTCGATATAAGTATGTCTCCATTCGGGAGTGTCTGAAAGGAATGCCCAGTAGTCCCAGTACCAGTCACCATAGTTGTAACCCATACCGTGAGTTTCGATATCTGCCTCATCGATGACCATAAAGCCGATTTTATCGCAAAGCTCAAGGAAACGGGGATCGTTCGGATAATGTGATGTACGGATTGCATTGACATTTCCCTGCTTGAGGATATAAAGGTCACGGGTCATATGCTCCATATCAACTGCGTATCCTGTTTCGGGATTACTGTCGTGACGGTTGATACCACGGATTTTGATTTTCTTTCCGTTAAAGAGGAAGCAGGAGTTTTTGATCTCAGCCTTTCTTACTGCAAGTGGGAGGTTGATCCACTCGTTGCCGATATTGAGAGTAAGGTTGTAAAGCTTCGGGTTTTCAGTGTTCCAGAGAACGGGAGAGTCAACTCCGATAACGAATGAACCGTCAGCCTTGCCTTCAGATACCTTGCAACCACAGGGTGATGTGAGTGTCCATTCAATTGAAGCTTCTGCAGAAAGAGTAACATCTGCGTTGATTTCAACTCGTGAAAAATCGTCTGCAAAGCTATAATCAACATAGATATCCTTAAGATAAGCTTCGTCTCTTTCAAGGATATAAACATCACGGAAGATGCCTGAAAGACGGAAGAAGTCCTGATCTTCAAGGTATGAACCGTCGCACCATTTAACAACGAGAACCTCAAATGTGTTTTCTCCGTTTACGAGCTTGTCTGTAATCTCGAGTTCACTTGTGTTGTGGCTTACCTGACTGTAGCCGACGAAAGCACCGTTAACCCAAAGATAGAAGCAGGGTGCAACGCCTTCAAAATTGATGAAGTATTTTTTGCCGTCAGCCTTTTTGAAATCAATCTTGCGACGGTAGAAGCCGCAGGGGATAACATCGGGAAGGTGAGGCGGATCAACGGGATAGGGATAGTCCTGGTTGATGTAATTGGGCACATCGTAACCACCGTCAAGCTTCATCTGCCAGCAAAAAGGAACTGTCATTTTGTCAGGGCAGACAACGGATGAAGAAAAACCTTCAGCCTCGATATCAAGCTCCTCAACATTTTTGAAAAATGCGAAATCCCATTCGCCGTTGAGAAGTGTCAGCAATGCTGAATTTTCACGGGGAAGAGCAGCTTTTTCTGCTGATTCAAACGGTACGAAGTACGCTCTTGGAGCTTCGCAACCGACATGAAGGTGTTCAAGCATTCTGTGAAATCTTTTAATCATAAATAACTCTCCTTTTCCAAGGTATATTCAGATAGATTTTAACACATATACAATGTAATGTCGAGATGAAACGCGAAAGTTTTACTGATGTAAAAATAGAATA
>JAZORX010000305.1:0-3693 GCA_045656845.1 Acutalibacteraceae bacterium
TTCGCCTTAAAGACGAAACCGATATATATTTACTGATAATTATCATCCACGGCAGTATCTACCGCTCTGAGGAGTGAATCTTCGTTGGTTGAGGGCAAGTCGCAGTTATAATGCCATATCATAACTCCGCCGAAACCGTTATTGATTGCGTATTCGGTTTTAGCTTTTATAACATCGGGAGTATTGAACCAGAAATCTTTATCAGTATCATCGCAGTGATACCAGCCATTTTCGTCAATCCCCTCGTAGCATCCGTTATAGCCATACCAATATGCCGACATATCCGTGGGACGTGAATAGAAAGCAAGACCGACATTGACTTTTTCAAAAGGCATACCGTAAATCCCGATTTTCTGAACAGCCTTCACTGTATCCTCATAAGTGGCGTGCCTACCCTCTTCATCAATCATATCGTAAAGCATGACTTCAAAGGTGTCGGTTGCTTTGATGGCTGCGGGAGTAAACTTTATATTCCAGTCATTGCCTGCAACACCGAGGGTGTAATCGCCGAGTTTTTTATCGAGCGACACAAGGAAGTTATTGTAATAGTGCCACGCATTGAGAGAAAGCGGATACTCATAATCAAAATGAACACCGTCAAAATCATATTTATCGAGTACAGCAATAATGTTATCTTCAAGAACACCGCTTGTGAACGCCTTGTTGTGTTCAATGCTCTGCGCTTCCATCTGCTCTTCCCAGACATCCGAATCCGTTATACCCCACGGGCCGAGAAGATTGAGAGTTATTTTAACATCTCTTGAACCTATCGCCTTGCGGATATTTGCAAGCGCAGTTTCAAGAATGGGTTCGTTGCAGATAACTTCACCCTTACTGTTGAACGAAGCGCATTCAAAAAGAATAACATCCGTCACAATGTCAAAATCTTCGGGATTAAGACTGCTTTCAGACTGAACATATTCACCTCTGATATATGTTGTAACCTTGAAATTATCAACTTTTTCGGTGAACGGAACGGAACCTATACCGAGAAAATTTGAAATAACAAGTGCGATTGAAGTGAAAAACGAAACAATTTGTTTAATAAAAACTGTCATATCCGTTATTCCTTTCATTCATTACTGTGCAGAAATTGTAGCATATCTTTCTTCAAGCTCTTCATAATGGGTGTAGTTTTCTGCCTGTTCAATGAGATTTTTCGCGTCGGTGTAGGGCTTCACGGCTCTTTCATAAATCGAAACCGCCTTGAGATATGCCCTGAGTTCTTTTCTTACCTTCATGCTTTCGGCAAAACCTTTTGTTTCTCTGCTTTGGAGTTCCTCTTTAACAGATTCATCAGGTCTGACAATATTTTCTATACCATGTTTTCTGATAAGAGAAGCCGACTCTTTCTTTGTGCGTGCATTTTTGATTGCATCAGAACGGATTTCCTTTTCAGTTTCCGTTGACTTGGGAAGTCTTCTTGCGGTTTTCATCTCTTTTTCTGCTTCTTCATAGAAATACATCGTTCCGTTGGCGTAGTCAACTCTTGCCTGTGCTAATCTTGCAATACCTGCTTCACCCGAGAATTTGTTGAGGTCCTGCATAATAATCGAGGCTCTTTCGATAGCAAGATTTGTTTCTTTTATCTGTTTCTTCTCTGCTTTAGAGAGATTCTTATCCGCTTTGATTTTTTCTTTGCCGAAGTTTTCCTTTGCCTCATGGATAATCTCCATAACATCGGAAAGTTCTTCGTCTTCAAGGGCACCGAGAGAATAATTCTCAAACATTGCACGGATCTTCAGCACTCCGACATAGGCTCTGTGTTTGTTTTCCGTAAGGTCGTAGAAACAGAACGGAATAAGATTAAGCAATGCACCCAACGCAGAGCAAAGAATCAGAACTTCAAAAAGATTATTTCGGATTGTGTCGTCATAGAGAACATTGTAATCTTCGAGAAGTCCCATCTTCTCATAAATTGCAGGGTAAACCATACCTGTAAAGAAACCGATAAAAGTTCCTATCATGCCGAGAGGTCCGAAAAGACCGTCAACTCTGACGCCTGTTTTCCACTGGTGATAGTCCCTCATGTCTGCATTTATCTGATGCTGAACAATGTTCCAGAATGTATTGATGAAACTGTTGAAATACCAGAGCACACAAACAAGGATAATGTTTCTGTAAACAAAATAGAGCACGAGAAGAACAATAATGTTGATTGAGTTTGCGGTTATGAGCAAGTTCCTTTTGCCCATAAGCTTGATTGCAAGCGGCGCAAGAAGCATCGACCACAATGCCGCATTGCCGATAACGGTGTTTGCAAGACCGAGATATGACTGATATTCACCGTTGAATGCGTAAACAAACGTCCAGCCGAGAATAACACCGTAACCCGATTCAAGGAAAACAACCCAGCCTGCAGACTGAATTATCCAATAATACTTATTCTTTGCAACCTCGCGTATTGCATCGAGCATTCTGACGGGTTCGGGCTTTTTCTTCGGCAGAATAAGTCTTTCTTTGACTTTTCTGAAAAATATTACGCTGATTATCAGACCGATCACCGTAAAAATCGGATAAATAACGCGGTAAGTCCAGATGTTATTAAGTCCCCAGGTCCATCCCGCAAACATCGGAATGAAAAGCCCCGTAAGAGTGGGAGCAAATGAATAAATGACCTGAGAAATACTCATTACATTCGCTCTTTCCTGGGCATCAGGCGATATAATCTGCTGAAAATAATTATAGCTTTCAGTATAGAACGAAAGGAATTGGCTGAGCAGAAAATACATCAGCCATACAACAATTACCTTGGTATTGTAGCTGAAATATTCATAAGGCAGCCAGACAAATATCATTGAAATGAGAACGATAGGAAAACCCGTTCTTTTTATAAACGGCAGAAATTTTCCGCCGGGAATATGATGGTTATCATAATACCAGCTTCTGAAAATGCCGATAGGAATACCTATGAGATTGGCAATGGTCAGCATTATCTGCAAATCCATCGGACGGAGTCCTATGCTTGCGCCGACAAGGAAGTTCGAGGCACTCAGACCTATCGTTGACGCAAGAAGAGTTGTCCAATGAACACCGAAACCTGCACCGCTCAGAGCTGCAACCTCTTTATACGGAATATTTTTGCCCTTGGGAGGTACGCTCCAATATTCTTTTGCTGTTTGGATTACACCTTTGGCTTTTGATATAATTCCCGTTTTACCTTCCATAAAGACAAAACCCCTTTTATTTGTTTATACCTTTATATTCTGCCTTGACTTTTTCGTAGCTTTCAAGATTTCCGATATCGTAGCGACTGCCGGGCATTTCCATGGCATGAACATCAGTCTGTGTGCAGAGCCATGCAATATAACTTCCGGGAGCATCCGTACCGCATCCGCTGTCAATACCCTTCTGCACAAGTCTTGCATCGGATTTTGTGTAGAAATAAAACGGAGGGCAACACCAATTCGTTGCGGGAGTTGGTGATTTTTCGGTCATATTGAGAACTTTATCATTTTCATCAATTGTGACAACTCCGCATTTGAGGAGCTTATTGAATTCAGGTTCAAAATATCTCATAATGCAGGAGGTATTTTTAGCTTTTGCATATGTGACAAACTTTGTGAGGCTGAAATCGAGGACATTATCCCCTGCTATAACGAGCATATCATCATCAAGATTCAGCTTTTCAATGGCAAACTGAATGTCTTTTACCGCACCCAGACGGGTTTCGTTTGTGTCCGTGCCGTCATC
>JAZORX010000306.1:0-2856 GCA_045656845.1 Acutalibacteraceae bacterium
ATACTCCGAGTGGTCTGTCTTTTGTGGTCAAATTATTTCGCAAAACAAGATCACATATATATTCAAGTCCATCCTTCCTTGCAATCGGAGTAATTGTATTGTGCTGTATGCCGTCTGTTTCCGCTAAAATAAGAACCGATACGTCACTGTATGCCTTCCATCTTTCCAAAACAAGGTCACAGCATTTTGACAATTCATCACGGTTTTTTGATTTTAAACGTACAACTGACATTGGCCACTTAACAATTCCGGCTTTCACATCGGGATATTTGGGAATTATAAACTCTGTTTCAACAGGAGCTTTTTCCATAGCAAAAGTATATCTTCCTCCCTGGAAATGTTCATGTGTTAGAATTGAACCGCCGACAATCGGCAAATCCGCATTTGAACCTACGAAATAATGAGGAAGAAAATCAACTATATCAAACAGTTTTCCAAACACCGCAGAATCAATCTTCATAGGAGTGTGTTTGTTGTTAAACACAATGCAGTGTTCATTATAATATCCGTAAGGCGAATACTGCATTGCCCAGTTTTCTTCCCCTACACGAATAGGGACGGGGCGGAGATTTTGCCGTGCAGGATGTTTTGCTGTTCCTGCGAAGCCTGCATTCTCCGGACAAAGCTGACATTGGGGATACGCGGAAGATTTTTGCTTTTTTGCGGCAGCAATATCTTTTGGGTCTTTTTCCGGTTTAGAGCAGTTTATCGTTATATCCAATATACCATATTCGCATTTGAATTTCCATTTTAAATCTTTGGCAATTCGTCCGGCTCTGACATAGTTAAGGTCCTGATTAATACGGTAATACCACTGAGTTGCTTTTTCAGAACTTTCTTTATACTGTTCTGTAAATTGAGCAATTATCTCTCTCGGCATAGGAGTTAAGCATCCCATCAGCTTTGTATCAAACAAATCTCTCGAATTAACGGTGTCTGCGATTATCCCTTGTTTGCAAGCATAATCAACAAGCGGTTCAAGAATTGTTTCAATTAATTCCGTTTCTTCAACAGGCTCAGAAATCTTCCAATCTGTTAAATGTAGAATATCCATCAATTCATTGCGTACCACCAATTCATCCGCTTCGGTAATAAGATTTTTTTTGATACCGTAGTTAATAAGTTGTTGGACAGCTCCACAAATCATTTTTTCACCTCCAATCTTATAAGATTTCAATACCGCCAACCGGTCTGATTCTCATTTGATGACATGTTCCGTCACCAAACACTCTTTCTATTTCTTCTTTATATTGTCTTACCATTCCATTTGGAACAAAAGCCTGTATTGTTCCTCCAAATCCACCGCCATGAACTCTGACGGCTCCGGCTCCGTTTAATATGTGTTTGCTCAGTGCCAAAGCTAATGGTATCGCTTGGTTTGTCGGTGTTTTGACCGAGTACAGATTCTGAAGCAAATTTGCTGAGGATTCTCCCGACATATTTACTAATCTGAGGAACAAATCAATATCATTTTTCTTTAGTGCCTCAGCTTCCTGCTTTGCCCGTTTTGTTTCATCAAAGAAATGCATGGCTCTGAGTATTGCACGGTCAGAGCAAAAATCTCTCATATTTTTAAAGCAGGAATAAAATACTTTTTCTTCAACTTCACTTAAAACATTACGGTCAAAGTAGTTGGCAACCTCTTTCATATCTTCTCTAATCTCAACATAGTCGTCTGTCAGGTTTTCATGACTGCTTTTTGTATCAACTATGCAGAGAGTGTATCCTGCTTTTTGAAGATCAAATACGATATGTTCGATTTCAGGGTTATCTTCGTTGGCAAAATCCACAGTAACAAGTCCACCGTAGGATGATACTGTTTGGTCAAGCAATCCGCATTTTTTTCCAAAGAATGTGTTTTCTGTAAACCATCCGATTTTTGCAATTTCAAACGGATTGCATTTGCCCTGGTTATAATAGCTGTTTATTGCTGTGGCAATTACAGTTTCAAATGCTGCAGAAGATGAGATTCCCCCTCCGCTGACTACATCAGAGGTTGTGTACATATCAAAGCCTTTAACATCAATTCCCATTTTGGAAAACTTTGAAATAATGCCTTTAACTATTGCCGTAGTTCCATCATCCCTATCGTTGGGAACAAAAGGTTCAATTTTTATTTCCGAAAGTATATAACCTTTTGATTTGACACGTACAACACCGTCATTATGAAAAGCTACAACGGCAATTATATCCAAATTTACCGCACCCGCTAATACACAGCCACATTGGTGATCAGTATGGTTTCCGCCTATTTCTGTTCTGCCCGGGGCAGAATATATGTTTATATCTGTTCGTGAAGGAAAATAAGCTCGAAAAAAATCAACCGCCTCTTTGTATCTTTCTGTTTGGACTTCGATTATCTTGGGATCTTCACCGTAAAGATAAGCAAAAATGTTTCTGGCTTTTTCGCTTTGAATTTCTTTTATACAATCCAAAAAGTTCATAACAATTTTCCTTTCATTTCAGATTCAATTCGACTGATTTCACTTTGATTCTATCACAATGTTTTGCTTCTCTCAATGAACATAAACGTTTTGTTTATGCACAAAACGTGATTATTCACTTGAAAACCCCCAAGGTTTTATGTATAATATATTTAAAGTCATCATTATGGTTTAATACCGAAACGGAGGACGTATGTATACAAATTTAGCTTATTTAGGCGAAGAGCATGAGGATATTGTAGATTTAAGTAAACCTATTATTGTTACTGCAGCAGGATATTACAGAGTACATACAAGCAGAGTTATAGAAACAGAACGCCCCAACGGCAGAGGTGATTATCAGCTTCTTTATGTTGCGTCTGGAAAAGTGCACTTTGTTTTTGATAACACCGAAAGAATAATTCCAAAAGGA
>JAZORX010000307.1:0-7347 GCA_045656845.1 Acutalibacteraceae bacterium
AACTACGATGATTTTGTAACTTATCTTGACGAGTGCAGTATAACTAACATCATCGGTATGCCTGAAACGGGTACCAAAATCTGCAATGCTCTTATTTCAATGGGCTCAAAGAAAAATGTTGTTCCCGTTGAAACTATGGAAGAGGCTGTTGCTGCTGCATATAAATTTACTTCTGAGGGTAAGACATGCCTTCTTTCTCCTGCAGCGCCGAGCTACAATGTCTATAAAAATTTCGAATATAAAGGCAATCACTATAAAGAAGTTGTTAAAAAACTTGGTGAATAAAAGAAAAAATTATACTAAAACAAGAGTTTGAATATAGACAAAATTTCAAAAAAGTGTTACAATTAATTGATTATGTATATCGAATAAGAGGGGGTTGCGATGAAAAATTGTCTCATACTTTTGGCAAATTCATATCCGTTTTCCTCTGAAGAGACCTTTCTTGAACCTGAAGTACCTTATCTTGCAAAAGAGTTTGATAAGGTTATTGTTCTTGCAATCGGTCTTGATAAAAATGCTCGTAAAACAAGAGAAACTCCATCAAACTTTGATTGTTACAATGTATCCGTAACATCAAAAAAATTCAGCCGCTTGCGTAGCCTTTTAAAGGGATTGTCAAATTGTTTTTTTCATTCCGATACACCCTCGGATAAGGATTGTGACAATTTTAAAAAGCGGGTCTTCCGTGAATATTTTTATGCAAGAGGTGAGAGAGAGTTTTCTTTATGTAAGAGTGCTCTTGATAAATACGATTTTTCTCAATACGACAGCGTAACGGTTTACAGCTATTGGTTTTTTGTTACGGCTCTTGTCGGTAGTAAGGTCTGCGAATATATTTCAGACAGCTGTAAAAATCTGAAATTTATTTCGCGTGCCCACAGATATGATATTTATAAATATGCAAACTCATTGAATTATCTTCCTCTTCGTGAGTTTCTTCTTGAGAAGTTGGATTATGTCTATCCTTGCTCAATTGATGGTGAAAGACATATTGCAGATCAGTTTCCGCAGTTTGAAGGAAAAATCAGCCATCGTTATCTCGGTACGCAGGATGGTGGTGTCTCGGACACGGATGACGGATGTTTTCATATTGTCTCGTGCTCCAGAGTTGTAGATATCAAACGAGTGGACAGGATTGCAGCAGCTCTCTCTCTTCTTAAAGATGAAGTTCCCTGTAAAATCAAGTGGACTCATATCGGTAGCGGAGATGCAATGCAGCAGGTGAAATCAATCTGCGAGGAAAAGCTCGGTTTTATGGAAGTTAATATTTCCGGACAGCTTTCAAATACACAGGTCAGAGATTTTTATAAAAAAGAAAAAGCAGATGTTTTTGTTAATGTCAGTACGACGGAAGGTCTGCCTGTTTCAATAATGGAGGCTTTGTCTTTTTCGATTCCTGTTATCGCGACGGATGTCGGCGGTGTTGGTGAAATCGTAAAGGACGGATATAACGGAATTATGATCGGCTCTGATTTTACTGATGCAGAGCTTGCAGAAAAAATCGAAGCATTTATATCCTGCCCGAAAGAGGATAGAATGAAAATGCGCAGAAATGCGCGTGAATTCTGGGCAGAGAATTTTGATGCACAGAAAAACTTTTCTATGTTTGCAAAAGAGATTTCGGTGACTGACCGATAAATCCATTGTCTGTCAATGGTAAGGGGTGCTTATGGTATCTTTTAAAGATGGTGTTCTGAAAATCCAACGGAGTGAAGATAACACCGCACGTACAATTTATGAAATATGTTTTGTCGTGAACGCACTCACTTTGTTTGTGTTCAACGATGTTAAGTTTATAGGAACGCTTACGGGTGTGCTGATGCTTTTTGCATCGATGCTTCTCTGGATAGGAAGACGAGCTGAAAAAGTTACAATACCTTATAACACGATATGGTATGCTCTTTTTACTGCGTATTCGGCATCGTCAGGTCTCTGGTCGTCATATATCAATGCAGATATGGCGTCATACTTCCTGCGAATGGTAGTCATTATCGCTATGATAACATCAATTTCGATTTACGTTGATAAGCCTGAGGATCTGGAAAGAATAATAAAGCTGTATATTTTTTCGATGCTTGCGATTGTTCTTATGGAGTTTGCGACTGTTCCTTTTGATGAGTGGTCTAAAGGATCGATGGGCTCTCATTTCAGCGGATCAAATCCGAACGGTGTGGCATTTATTGTTTTCTGCGCTGAGCTGATGGCATTTTACGAGTTTTATTCACGGGGTAAAAAACGGTATCTTCTGCTTGTTGCTGTTTTTTTGGTGTTCATCATCCTTTCAAGCTCAAGAAAAGCGACATTTGCATCAATCGCAGGCCCGATATTGTTTGTTTTATTATCAACTTACAAAAAGAATTATTTTTTCAATATAATTGTAGTTCTTACAATTTCAATATTGATAATTTTCTTCATAATGACGGATGAAAATGCCTATAATGCAGTCGGAAGGCGTTTTGCATCAATGATGAGTTTTATGTTTGAAAATCGTCACCATAAGGTTGATAACAGCCTTTATATGAGGACGTACTACATTGAACTTGCAAAGAAAATGTTTGCTGAATCACCTTTGTTCGGAAAAGGTATGGGCAACTTTGCAAAGATTATCGATAATGTTTATTCGCTTGAAGGTGTTTACAGCCATAATAATTTCTGGCAGATTCTCAGTGAGCTCGGATTGGTAGGTTTCCTGATTTATTATTCGATGTATTTCGTAATAATAGTCAGACTTGCAAAAGGAGCGTTCATAAATAAGAGCCGTATAAATATGCTGTTTCTGACGTTTATGATACTGCTTGTGGTGCTTGAAACCGGTCTGGTTACCTATCATTCAAAGATGCCGCATATCGTTATAGCGATTGCTTATGCTGCGACCTATGTCGGAGAGATGGACGGCAGACAGTACAGATATATTGAAAATAACAGTCTTGATGAATAGAAAGGGTGGAATTACTTTGAATAACTACGAAGGTTCAGGTAACAAACAAAAAGGATTTGAACTGAATATTATAGGCTATTTGCTGGAGCTTTCCAAAAAGATATGGTTGATTGTTATCATCGCGGTTGTTTTTGGCTTGCTTGGTGGTATTGTCGGCAAGGTGACGAGTAAGGATATCTATAAATCGGAAGTTGCTTTCATTGTTAACACCCTTGCTGAAAACGAAGCTGTTGAAAACTCTGCTGTAACAGCGCAGATCAACATCACAAACACTTTCAAATACATCCTTTCTGGCCGTGTGCTTAAGGAGGCTGTAAGAGAAAAGTGCGAGGGAAATCTTTCTTATGCTTTTATTGATAAGAGCATTACTGTTGAAACCGTTGAATCAACAAACGCAATTGAGCTTATCGTCAAAACGGAAGATGCACAGACATCGTACAATATCGCAAAGGCTGTTGTTGAAGTTTATGCTGATGTTGTTGAAGAAATTTATCCGAACGCAAAGCTCAATGTCTGTGAAACTCCCGTAAAAGCACAGAGCCCTGAAGATAACCGTTCAGTTGTAATACTTGCTGTTATCAGTGCGGCAATTGGTGTTCTTATCTATTGTGTATTTGTTCTTATAATGTTTATTGTCAAGGACACAATCAAGAATTCAAAAGAACTCAGCGAAAAGCTCAAGATTCCTGTGCTCGGTGCAGTTCAGCTTGTTGCTAATAAAAACAAGACGACCAAGGGTCTCCTCGTTGCAGACAGAAGAACGGGATTCTCCTTCATCGAAACTTACAAAGCAATCAGAACAAAGATTGAAAACAACTCAGCAAAAACAGGCAACAAGGTTTATCTTGTTACAAGTGCTTGTGAAAACGAAGGTAAAACAACAGTTTCTGCAAACATCGCTCTTTCTCTTGCTGAAAACGGCAGATCAGTTCTTCTTATCGATGCTGACCTCAGAAAACCGTCAATCGCAAAGATTCTCTCTATTCCCGAAACGGGAGAGGGCTTTGCAAGTGTAATCAAGCAGGAGGCTTCAATCACTGAGGCAATCAAGCTTATCAAGACATTCAATCTTTATGTTCTTGCAGATAACAAGCCTGTTTCAAATCCGTCAGAGCTTCTTTCAAGAAGAATTACTGAAGAGATCATCAACGGCATACGCGATGAGTTTGATTTCATCATCATCGACACAGCACCTGCAAGCGTTGTTACTGATGCTTCAATTATCGCAGGCTTTGCAGATGCAGCTATTGTCGTTGTCCGTGAGGACTTCTCTCCGTTCTCAAGAATCCGTATGTCTATTGAAGATATCGATTCAAACGGTGCTGAAATTGTTGGTTGCATATTCAATGCTGAAACAGAAACAACAATCAAAGCAGGTAAGTACGGCGGCAGATACGGAAGATACGGTGGCAGATACGGCAGGTACGGCAAATACGGCACCTACGGAAATTATGGCTACGGCTACGGTACAACACCGAAGAAATAATAATAACAATAAAAACCTCTTTCGCATAGTATGTAAGCGAAGGAGGTTTTTTGATGCATAATTTTGAAGATATTATAGAAAAATACAAACGGGAGCTCATCGAATTCTCGAAACAGATTCCCGTACATACGCAGGAGCCGTATAAAGAAGAGAGCGTAGCTGTTTTTGCACAGCAAGAGATTCCCGTTGAGCGTGAGGCTGAAGAAAACGAACCGGAGGCCGTAATAACGGGACGCGTACCTTTTGCTGATTACGATGAGTTTATTGCCGGCAATCAGGCGCAGGGTACTCTCAGAGTGCAGGTTTTTTCGGCTAATCAGAGCTTCCCTGTACCCAATGCAACGGTAAGGGTTTATGTTCAGCTTGATGACGGTGAAAGAGAACTTTTCAGTGGCTTAACGGATATTGACGGGGTGGTGGATAATATTTCTCTTCCTGCACCGGACAGCTCGGTTTCTTTTGATGAAAACAGTACCGTCGCACCATATGCTGTTTATAAGGTGAGGGTCGAACGGCCTGAATATTCCGCTGCTTTGTTTGAAGGTGTCCCTGTTTTTGATTCGGTAAAGTCTATTCAGCCTGTTGAGATGATACCTCTGAGTGACAGCGAAGGAAGAGCTTCAATTGTCCCGCAGGAGCCTGAGGCTCTTTTCGGAGGTGACAGATAGTGGCAACAGATACTCCGACGATTCCTGAATTTATAACGGTGCATCTCGGCACACCGTCATCAAATGCAGAAAATATAAGAGTTACTTTCCCTAACTATATTAAGAATGTTGCGTCGAGCGAGATTTACCCGACATGGCCTGAAAATGCAATCCGTGCAAATATCTATGCACAGATAAGCTATGCGCTTAACCGTGTTTATACAGAATACTACCGTTCAAGAGGATACAATTTTGATATCACAAATTCGACGCAGTACGATCAGGCGTTTGTGAAGAACAGAGATATTTTTGAAAACATCAGCAGAATTGTTGACGAGATTTTCAACGACTATGTTGTCAAGCAGGGTCAGGTTCAGCCTTATTTTACTCAGTATTGTGCAGGTTCCTGCCCCGGTCTTTCTCAATGGGGAACGGTACCTCTTGCAGAAAGAGGATATACACCGTACAGAATTTTGCAGAACTATTACGGTAATGACATAAACATCGTTCAGAATGCACCCATAAAGAGTAATGTGCCTTCCTATCCGGGCACGGCACTCAGGCTCGGCAGTGTAGGTGAGGATGTCAGCGATATTCAGCGTCAGCTTAACAGGATTGCTGTTAACTATCCGTCGATACCCAGAATCAGGAATGTGAACGGTATTTTTGAAGAGTCAACTCTTGCTGCTGTGCGAAAGTTTCAGAGTGTATTTAATCTTGCGCAGGACGGTATAGTAGGAAAAGAAACATGGTATAAGATCAAGTATATCTATAATGCGATCAAGGGTCTTTCTGAGCTTTATTCCGAGGGTCTTTCAATAAGTGATGTTCAGCGTCAGTTTTCAAGAGTACTGAGAAGGGGCGACAGGGGTACACCTGTCCGAACACTGCAGTATTATCTTGCTTTTCTCGGCTTTTTCAATCCCGATCTGCCTCAGATAGCAGTGGATGGGATTTTCGGTCAGGGGACTTATGATGCAGTGCTGACTTTTCAGAAGAAAAACAACCTGACAGTTGACGGTATCGTAGGCAGAAGCACATGGAATGCTTTGCAGGATGCCTACAACGGTGTTTTAAAGACTCTTCCTCCGAAGTATAAAAGCTACTCGGGTCTGATATATCCGGGCTATTTCGTCACTACGGGAGCTTCGGGCGATGTTGTGCGTCAGCTTCAGAGGTATCTGCGGGTTATCGGGCAGAACAACTCATCCGTTCCTGTAATCAGTGTTGACGGTCAGTACGGCAGCCGGACAAAAGCAGCCGTTGAAGCTGTTCAGAGGCTTAACGGACTTGAACCGACAGGTCAGGTAGGGCCGATTACATGGAACGCAATAATCGACCTTTATCAGGATTACAGTTAGATTAAGAATAAGTAAACAAATTCCGAAAATAATATTTTTAGTTTAATCAGGGAGTGTCTTCTTTGAACGAAAAAATATTGTTTTCGGAAAATTTTTATCATAATGAAAAAATGCTTGATGTGTATTTCAGGGTGGGGCAGAATTTTGATGTTGTAAACACCCGTTTCTTTGTTTCGGGAAGAAACGCTAAGCTTTATTATATTGACGGTTTCATCAACAATGAAATAGCAGAGAGAGTTCTTAATTTTTTGATGAGCAGAACTCAGGAAATTCCTGAAAATTCAACTCCTGAAGACTTTGCGCAGAGTGCCGTTTCATATATCGAAATGGATATCAGCGAGGATATCGGCACAATTTCAAAAACAGTTTATTCGGGAGCAATTCTGCTGATTGTAGACGGCTTTAAAAAAGGTTTTCTCGTCAAGTCCAGAAACTATCCGAGAAGAAATGTGCAGGAGCCTGATAACGATAAAGTGCTCAGAGGTGCACACGATGGTTTTGTTGAAGCTCTGCTTATCAACACAGCACTCATCAGACGAAGAATCAGAGACAGAAACCTCATTATGGAAGTCCACGAGGCAGGCAAGCGCTCAAGGACGGATATTGCAATCTGCTACCTTGACAATAAGGCAGATATGAAAACTGTTGAAATGCTCAGAAAGAAAATTGAAAAGATTGATGTCAACACCCTGAGTATGAGTCAGGAAAGTCTTATCGAATGCTTTATAAAAAAACAAATTTTCAATCCTTTTCCAAAAGTGAGGTATACGGAAAGACCCGATTCGGCTGCAGCTTGTATCGCTGAAGGAAGCATAATCATCCTTGTTGATAATTCTCCTGCAGCAATGATAATTCCGACGAGCTTTTTTGAGTTTCTTCAGGATACGAATGATTATTATTTCCCTCCGATAG
>JAZORX010000308.1:0-9207 GCA_045656845.1 Acutalibacteraceae bacterium
CACTCCCGGTAACTTCATCTTCCGTACACGTGAATTTGAACAGATGGAGCTTGAATTCTTCTGCAAGCCCGGCACAGAGCTTGACTGGTTTGCTTATTGGAAAGACTATTGTCACAAATGGCTTCTTTCACTCGGCATCAAGGACGAAAACCTTCGTCTTCGTGACCACGAGCAGGAAGAGCTTTCACATTACTCTAACGCAACAACAGACTTCGAATTCCTCTTCCCCTTCGGTTGGGGCGAGCTTTGGGGTGTTGCTTCAAGAACTGACTTCGACCTTACACAGCATCAGAACACATCAGGTAAGAACCTTGAGTATTTCGACCAGACAACAAACGAGAAATACCTTCCGTACGTTATCGAGCCGTCACTCGGTGCTGACCGCGTAACTCTCGCATTCCTTTGCGACGCTTACGACGAAGAAGTTGTTGATGAAGAAAAGGGCGACACAAGAGTTGTTCTTCGTTTCCACCCTGCTCTTGGACCTATCAAGGCTGCTGTTCTTCCTCTTTCAAAGAAGCTCAATGATCAGGCTGAGGAAGTTTATGCAATGCTCGCAAAGAGATTTATGGTTGAGTTTGACGATGCAGGTTCAATCGGTAAGCGTTACCGCCGTCAGGACGAAATCGGCACACCGTTCTGCATCACATATGACTTTGACTCAATTGAAGACGGTTGCGTAACAATCCGTGACCGTGACACAATGGCACAGGAGCGTATCGCTATTGATAAGCTTTGTGAATATATCCAGGAAAAAATCACATTTTAATTAGTATAATAAATATTTTATATACGGAAAGGCAGATGTTATGAAACAGATTAAATTTACTGAAACCGTGTTGCGTGACGCTCAGCAGTCACTTATCGCAACAAGAATGTCATTTGACGATTTTGAGCCCGTTCTTGCAGAGCTTGACAAAGCAGGCTACTACTCACTTGAGTGCTGGGGCGGTGCAACATTCGACTCATGCCTTCGTTACCTTAACGAAGATCCGTGGGAAAGACTCCGCAAAATCCGCAAGGCTTGTCCGAACACAAAGCTTCAGATGCTTCTCAGAGGTCAGAACCTCCTCGGCTACAAGCACTATCCCGATGACGTTGTAAGAAAGTTCGTTGAAAAGAGTGTTGAGAACGGTATCGACATCATCCGTATTTTCGATGCACTTAACGACGTACGTAACATCGAGGTTGCAGTTAAAGAAACAATCCGTTGCGGTGCTCACGCTTCAGGTACAATCTGCTTCACATTGAGCCCTGTTCACAACATTGAGTCTTACATCAAGCTTGCAAAAGATATGGAAGCTATGGGTGTTCACTCAATCTGTATCAAGGATATGGCAGGTATCATGAGCCCTAAAGAGGCTTATGACCTTGTTAAGGCTCTTAAGGAAAACACAAAGCTTCCGATTATCCTTCACACACACTCAACAACAGGTCTTGCAGCAATGACACTTCAGAAGGCTGCTGAGGCAGGCGTTGACGTTATTGATACAGCAATTTCATGCATGTCAGGCGGTACATCACAGTTCGCAACTGAAACAATGAACTATGTTCTTACTCAGGAAGGCTACGAAACAGGTCTTAACACAGACGTTCTTAAGAACATCAACGATTTCTTCAAGCCCGTTCGTGCAGAAGCTCTTAAGTCAGGTCTTCTTAACCCCGTTGTTCTTGCAACTGATACAGACGCTCTCGGATATCAGGTTCCGGGCGGTATGCTTTCAAACCTTGTTGCTCAGCTTACAGCTCAGAACAAGATGGACAAGTTTGAAGAAGTTCTTCAGGAAGTTCCGAGAGTACGTAAGGATATGGGTTATCCCCCGCTTGTTACTCCGATGAGCCAGATGGTTGGCGTTCAGGCAACACAGAACGTACTTTTCGGTAAGTACAAGAATGTCTCAAAGGACGTTAAGAGCTACCTCAAGGGTGAATACGGCAAGACTCCCGCTCCGATCAACCCCGACCTTCTCAAGCAGGTTCTCGGCGACGAGAAGCCCATCGAAGGCAGATTTGCTGATACACTTGCTCCTGCATTTGAAGCTACAAAGGCTGAGCTCGGCAGCAAGGCTAAGAGCGACGAAGATGTTCTTTCATACATCGCATTCCCGATGCAGGCTGAAGCCTTCTTTGAGAAGCGTGACGAATTGGAAAGAAACACATTCAGATACACAATCAGAGAGGTTAAGGAGGAAGGCTAATGGATTTCTCAGCAATATGGGCTACCGTTTCAGCTCCTCCGATTCCGGCAATTGTTGTCGCTGTTTTTGCAATTCTTTTTATTATCTATGTTTACATTGCAAAGGTAATCAACTCAAAGAAAAAAGTTGAAGAACCTTCAGCTCCCGTTGCACCAAAGGCACCTGCAGCTCCATCTGCAAACGCAGCAGGCCCTGCAGCATCAGCCGGTGACCTTGAGCTTGTCGGAACAGATGAAAAGACAGCCGCAGTTATTATGGCTATCGTTTCAGACAAAAGCGGAATCCCGCTTAACAGACTTCAGTTTAAATCAATCACTCTGATGGAGGACAAATAAAATGAAATATGTAGTTACATTAAACGGAAAAAATTATGAAGTTGAAGTAAACGAAACAGATGCAGTGGTAACAAACATTTCAGATGCAGTTTACGCACCTGCTCCCGTTGCAGCACCTGCACCTGCAGCTGCTCCCGCTCCTGCAGCAGCTCCCGTTGCTCAGTCAGTTTCAGCTGAAGGTACTGTTATCGCAGCTCCGATGCCCGGCTCAATCGTTAACATCAACGTTTCAGTCGGACAGACCGTTAAGGCAGGCGATGTTGTTATCATCCTTGAAGCTATGAAAATGGAAAACGACATCACAGCTCCCTGCGACGGCGTAGTTAAGCAGATTATTACAACAAAGGGCGCAACAGTTAACACTGACGATGTTCTTATCGTTATCTGAGCCGGAGGTGTTATTTAATGGACGTTTTGTTTGATAAATTCGGCGTTTTAATAAGTAACTTTGCCGGCGTTACATTCCCTCAGGTTGTAATGTGGATTATCGGTGCAGTTCTCATCTTCCTTGCTATCAAAAAGGAAATGGAACCATCACTCCTTCTCCCGATGGGATTCGGCGCAATCCTCATCAACCTTCCCAATTCAGGTGCACAGCACATCATCGACGTTATGTTCAGATTTGGTATCGACAATGAATTCGGCGAATTGATGCCCCTCATCCTCTTTATCGGTATCGGTGCGATGATCGACTTTACCCCATTGCTTACGAATCCGAAGCTAATGCTTTTCGGTGCAGCAGCTCAGTTCGGTATTTTCTTCACTCTCTGCCTTGCATCATTCTTTGGATTTGATATCAAAGATGCCGCTTCAATCGGTATCATCGGTGCTGCGGACGGTCCGACAGCTATCGCAGTTTCAATGGAGCTTGGTTCAAAGTATGTCGGTGCTATCATGGTTGCCGCTTACTCCTACATGGCTCTCGTTCCGTTGGTTCAGCCGCCCATCATCAAGCTTTGCACAACTAAGAAAGAGCGTCTTATCCGTATGGACAATACTGCAGGTAAGGCTCCTTCAAAGCTTACAAAGATTCTTTTCCCCATCATTGTTACAGTTATCGTAGGTCTTGTTGCTCCTGATGCTGTTGCTCTTATCGGTTTCCTTATGTTTGGTAACCTTATCCGTGAATGTGGCGTTCTTAACTCACTTTCAGAAACAGCTCAGAAGGTTCTTGCAAACCTTGTAACAACTTTCCTCGGAATTACAATTGCAGCTCGTATGCGCGCAGACGAATTCCTTAAGGTTGACACATTGCTCATCATCGGTCTTGGTCTTTTCGCTTTCATCTTCGATACATTCGCAGGTGTTATGCTCGCAAAGTTTATGAACCTCTTCTCAAAGAAGAAAATCAATCCGATGATCGGCGCTGCAGGTATCTCAGCATTCCCGATGTCAGCCCGTGTTGTTCATAAGATGGGTCTTGAAGAAGACAACCAGAATTTCCTTCTTATGCACTCAATCGGCGTTAACGTTTCAGGACAGATTGCTTCAGTTATCGCAGGCGGTCTTATCCTTACATTCTTCAGATAATCAGGGAGGTATTTATTATGTTTAACGTTCAGGCACTTCTTGATTCTCTTCCCTATATGGGCATTGGTATGCTCGGTATTTTCGTTGTAACGAGCCTTATCGTTCTTGTTGTTAATGCTCTTAACAACATCCCTGAAAAGAAATCAAAGAAGAATAAAGAAGAAAAATAATTGAAACAGCAGCCTGTTTTCAAGCGGAAACAGGCTGCTGTTTTAGAACGAAAACAATCCCTCAAAGGAGGTTAATTTATGAAATTCTCTCCGCATTTCCTCGGAATTTTTTCCGATATCTACGGAAGCAACGATGCGATGAATATTTCAAAAGCACTCCTGGTCGCTCTTGTCGGTTTTATGACAGTGCTTCTTGTGCTCGCAGCAATCGCTCTTTTCATTAAGTTTATTGCTTTTATTTTCTCTATCGTTGAGAAAAAGAAATCTTCAAAACCCACAACTATTGTTACCCCGATTAACGATAGTCCGACACCGAAAAAGACAGCAGTCACTCTTCCGGACAATGAATCTCAGGGTGAGCTTGAGCTCGTCGGTGTTGATGAAGCAACAGCGGCAATACTTATGGCTCTCGTCAGCTACAAGACAGAAATTCCGCTTAACAGACTTGCTTTCAGATCCATTAAATTCGTTGAGGAGGTAGAATAATTATGAAATATGAAGTTGTATTGAACAATAAAAAATATGAAATTGAGGTTGATGAAAGCTCTGTCGCTCTCAAGGCAGTGACAGAATATACATCTGCAGCACCTGCACCCGTTGCAGCTCCCGCTCCCTCAGCACCCGTAGCTCCTGCTGCAAGCTCAGCACCGGCAGAAGGAACAACAGTGACATCACCCATGCCCGGCACAATTCTCACCATCAATGTTACAAACGGACAGTCCGTTCGTGCAGGCGAAATCCTTCTTGTGCTTGAAGCTATGAAGATGGAAAACGACATCGTTGCTCCGTCAGACGGAATCGTAAAACAGGTTCTCGTTACAAAGGGATCAACTGTTGATACCGATCAGGTTCTCGTAATTATTTAACAGGAGGTCAAGTTATGGAATTGATTACAAGCCTCTTGAAAGGACTTTGGGAATCATCCGGTTTCACTCTTCTTACCTGGCAGAATCTGGTTATGATCGGTGTTTCGTTTGTTTTCCTTTTCCTTGCTATTGCTAAAAAATTCGAGCCGTTGCTCCTTGTACCGATTGCTTTCGGTATCCTGCTTGCAAACCTTCCCGGCTCAGGCATTATGGACGACCTTACTCTTTCTCAGGCTTTCGGCGGTGACGGTTCACTCGCAGGTGGCGGTCATTGGTACGATTCGGGTGTTCTGAGAATTATCTATGCAGGTGTTAAATCAAGTATTTTCCCCTGTCTTATCTTCCTTGGTGTTGGCGCTATGACAGACTTCGGTCCCCTTCTTTCCAACCCGATAAGTCTTCTTCTCGGTGCGGCTGCACAGTTGGGAATTTACATTGCTTTTATAATCGCAATCCTTCTCGGCTTCACTCCGCAGGAAGCCGCCGCAATTTCAATCATCGGTGGTGCAGACGGCCCGACAGCTATCTGGCTGACAGGTAAGCTTGCATCTCACCTTCTTGCTCCGATTGCTCTTGCAGCTTACTCTTATATGGCACTCATACCGCTTATTCAGCCTCCTATTATGAAGGCTCTTACAACCAAGAAAGAGCGAGAAGTTAAGATGACACAGCTCCGCAAGGTTTCAAAGACAGAAAAGATTGTTTTCCCCGTTATCGTTCTTGTTCTTATTGCTCTTATTCTTCCGTCAGTTGTTCCTCTTCTGGGTATGCTTATGCTCGGCAACCTCTTCCGCGAATGCGGTGTTGTTGACCGACTTTCTGACACAGCTCAGAATGCAATGAACAACATAGTTGTTATCCTTCTCGGTGTTACGGTTGGTGCAACTGCAAACGGTGAAAGCTTCCTTAAGCCTCAGACGCTCGGCATCGTTGCGCTCGGTCTTACGGCGTTCATCTTCTCAACCGTTGGAGGTGTTCTTTTCGGTAAAGTTCTCTATGTCGTAACAAAAGGCAAGATTAATCCGCTCATCGGTGCTGCAGGTGTTTCAGCCGTTCCTATGGCTGCCCGTGTTGCACAGAATGAAGGACGCAAATATAACCCGACCAACTTCCTTCTTATGCACGCTATGGGACCGAATGTTGCAGGTGTTATCGGCTCGGCAGTTGCCGCAGGTTTCCTTCTTCTTATGTTCCAGGCATAAACAAAAACAGCATTGAGCAAAAAAACTCAATGCTGTTTATTTTTTATGTGTTTGATTATCTCGTCAACTTCGCATCAAGCGTGTAGCAAAGCGCATCCAGAGTTTTGGTGCTGATTGCCTCCCCGTGCTTAATACGGTGAATCGTATTGGCAGAAAAGCCCTCTTTATAGATCAAATAATACTCTGTGATTCCCTTTTTGAAAAGTGTTTCATAAAACGGTTCGTAGCTTATCATATCTATCACCGATTTGATTTTATCATACTCAAACTCTTGACAATACTCAAAACATTGACTACAATTATTTTGTTAATACATTAAGAGTATTATGTAATTATTTTTTGAAAAGAGGAATTTGAAATGGAAGAAAAAAAGCATTGGATAATAGCAACATCAATAACAATTCCTGTCCTGCTGGCAATTGGTATATGGGGACACAACGAACTTTCTAAATACGATAACTCAAACGCTGATCAAAACAACTCCTACAGTTCATACGACAGCGACTATAAGAAATATAACAGCTACGACAGCGACGACTATAAAAACGATATGAACGATTGGTATCACGACCAAGCTGCCGGCAAAGATTACGACTATGACGACGGTGGTTCATATTATTGCATGGGTAAGAACGACACCTGTTCAAGAAAAACCAATAATGCTTATGATCTCTATTGCAGTTCCTGTGACCCTGACGGTGACAACAGAGAAGGTTAAGGATGATTTTTAATTATGGATAAAATTTTTGCTATATTTATTTTATTTGCTCTTTTAGCTGCTTGCGCTTCTTTTCTTGATATTCCTGTTATTGTTTTGATAGGAATTCTTGTCGTTATCGCAGCTATTGCCGCAACTATATATGTTCTCTTCAGTAAAACTTGTGGTGAAGAAGAGGTTACTGATAAAGACGGCAAAAAAACAACAAAAAAGCTTACTTTCACCGAAAGACTCAAAGCATACTGGGGTGTGCTGTTAATAGCCGGTATCGTTATCTTTTTTGCAATCATTATCCTTATGGGCACCGGTGGCGGAGCATCAGGCGGCAACGGCAGATATGGTCGTGGAGAACAATATGATGAACAGATTAATTCTCTCGCAGACGAATACGGAGCAGACCCTGACGATGTGAACGAGGTTTACGAATATTGGGAAAAGGAAATGCGCTGAAAAAAACAAGGCACGAAAGACAGGAAGATGAAAAAACATCCTCCTGTCTTTTTGTTTATAGTATAATCTTTAACCGAAAAACACATCAATTCTAAAAAGGTAAAATTCAAATTACAGAAAAATTTCCCTCCCCTATATAATAAAAGCAGATCGAAAAACGAATGTTTTTTGTTTCCGGCGATTATACATAAAACATATCAAAATGTATAAACCGCCTGTATAAACATTATCGTTCTGTATTAAATTTAAAAAGGAGGGTAGAAAAAGTCAACTATACGGAACGAAAAAAAATAAAATTATTGAGGAGTCATAGAAATGAAAAAATATATCAGAAAAGTTATTTCAGTTATTTTAACAGTTATTATAGTTGTATCAATGTTTGCTGTAGGCAGCAGCGCTGCTTCTTTGGATGTATTGGACCTTGCATTTGTAATCGACACAACAGGTTCAATGGCTGATGACATCGAGCAGGTTCAGATCAATATGGAAAACCATCTTAACGCATTGGAAGATTCAGGTGCAGATTTCAGAATTGCTATCGTTGATTATAGAGATTTCGCTGAAAGAACAGGTGATCGTGACGACTATCCTTATTGCGTTCAGCTTGATTTCACAAGTGACTATGAAACAATTATCAACGCTATCTATTCTCTTGATTTAGGTTTCGGCGGAGATGACGACGAAACAGTCTGTTCAGCTCTCATAGACGGTCTCAGCGATCTCAGCTGGCGTAAGGGCGCAGGTAAAGCTGCTATCCTTATGGGCGACGCAGCAGCACTTGATCCGGAACCCTACACAGGATACACAGTTGAAGATGCAGCAAACTTCTTATATTTCAACAACATCGATTATAAAGAGGAAATGCGTTCACTTTCAAGAGCTGTTTCTGCAGAAATCGGTGGCCCTGTAACACTCTTCACAATCGCTACAAGTGAAGATTCAATCGCAGATTTTGAGTATCTCGCAAGAGAAACAGGTGGAAAGAGCTATGTTGCTTTAGAGTCAGAAGAGATTCCCGAGATAATTGATGATATCATCGAAGAGCTTCCTGAAGTAATTGAAGACGAAGAGACAAGCTTTTTTGATATTCTTTGGGATATTCTTAGCTTCTTGCTTTCTCTTTTGACATTCCAGTGGATCTGATTTCAGTAAAGCTTTAACTAGCAGGATATGACGAGAATGTCAAGATTTCTGCAAAATAAAATAAATATGAAAGGGTTGTTCGTTAGCTTATAACGAACAACCCTTTTTTATTCAATAAAAGTCTTATTTAAATTATCCCAGCAAAAAATCTGAAACGAGCATTACGCAGAAGCCGAAGAGGAGGGCATATGTTGCGCCACGCTGGCTTCCGTGTGCGTGAGTTTCAGGTATCATTTCGTCGCTGATGACATAGAGCATTGTGCCGCCTGCAAAAGCAAGAGCGAACGGCAGAATTGCCGAAGCAAGGCTGACAGCGAAATATCCGAGAAGCGTTCCTACAACCTCGACAAGACCCGTCGCCATCGCACAGATAAACGTCCTCTTGGCTGAAATCCCTGCCGAAAGCATCGGTCCGATGATAACCATACCTTCCGGAACATTCTGCAGGGCAATTCCTCCTGCGATGAGGAGTGCTTCTCCTGTATTGCCTGAGCCGAAGCCGACACCTGCCGCAATTCCTTCAGGCAGATTATGAATCGCAATCGCCTTTACAAAAAGACGCACCTTGTCTCTTTTGGCATTTGTTGAATGAACT
>JAZORX010000309.1:0-17601 GCA_045656845.1 Acutalibacteraceae bacterium
AAACAGAAGACTAAACAAAGACGGAAAATATTCTGGTGTTGTTTATTATAGCAAATCTAAATAAGGTGTTTTGCTTCATATGGGATTAGTTCAAATGAGAGAAAACAAAAATGGAAATTCTTTTTACTGCAAAGGTAATTATGCAGATTTATTGAGTAAATATAGCTAATATACGCAATTATAATTAGGTTCAAAAATGAGACGTACTCCCAAAAAACTAAGGACTACTTCGGTAGTCCTTAATTTTTTTATCCATTGCGAAAGCAATGGTATATCATCAGCCGTCAGGCTGTATATCATCACACGAAATGTGCATATCATCACCGGAGGTGCATAAAGCTTTCGCAATGATGATATGCAAATCCTGCGGAATTTATGATATACAATGCTACGCATTGATTTTGTACCCTTCGGGCAAATGCATTTTACTACACAAAATTGTAATTAAGGGATTTATGTGCTATAATCAGTTTGACAAACAGTAATTTGTGAGGCGAACAGATGACGAAGTATATTGCAAATATCATCACGGGTTGCCGTATTCTCGGCAGTATTTCATTACTGTTCTTCCCTGCATTTTCCTTAGGGTTTTATATTACATATCTCCTATGTGGTTTCAGCGATATGATAGACGGAACAATCGCCAGAAAAACAAACAGCACAGGCAAATTCGGAAGTCAACTGGACACTATTGCAGATCTCATTTTTGTAGCGATATCTTTGTTAAAGCTGTTGCCGACAATTCACCTTTCCCTGTGGTTGTGGATATGGGGTGGCATAATTGCGGTTATAAAAGTCAGCAATATCATATGGGGATATTTTTCTAAAAAACAGTTTACATCCTTGCATACTATAATGAACAAGATTACAGGATTGTTACTGTTCCTTTTGCCGTTAACATTGTCTTTTATAGAAATAAAATACAGTTTCATCGTAGTGTGTTCCATCGCAACATTCGCAGCAATTCAAGAAGGTATTTATGTTATTACAGATAGTAAGTGCATTTTCTGATGAATAGCAAATAATTTAAGGTCTGCCCCCTCCCCGATTGTAATTTCTTATAAGATATGATAAAATTATCTCAGCTAACAGAAATTTATCGCAAGGAGATTTTTATATGAGCAATTATTTTAAACATTCCCCTGCAGTTTTTGCGGTTGATAAATACTATCAGATTATGATGCCCTGCGAAAGATCCTGCTTTTTCTTCGTCAAGGTCGGCGATAAATTTTATTATGATGAATCAAACGGAATCATGTGTTCAAGAAATAAAATACACAGGGTTGAAGTGCCTGCAGATGAGCTTGACAAAGCCAAAGAATATACCGTCTGCATCCGTCCCATCATCATAAGAAAAGCATACTTTTCAAAAACAAAAAACGTTCTTGAGAAAACATATAAATTTACTCCCGTCCCCGAAAATAATATCAGAGCATATCATATTGCCGACGCTCACAACAATGTCAAAGAGCCGATAAAAGCTGCACAAGCTTTCGGCAACATTGATTTTCTGATTTTAAACGGTGATGTTATTGAGGACAGCAGCAGGCCGTCAAATTTTATGAACATATTTGCAATTTGTTCCGATTTAACGAAGGGCGAAAAGCCCGTAATCTTCTCAAGGGGCAACCACGATTTAAGAGGCAATTTCGCCGAGAAATTTGCAGAATATACACCTACTCATCTCGGCAACACTTATTACAGCTTCCGTCTTGGCAATATCTGGGGTATACTGCTCGACTGTGGCGAAGACAAAAACGATGACCACGCAGAATACGGTCACACCGTCGCCTGCCATGTTTTCAGAGAGCGTCAGTCAGATTTCCTCAGAAAGATAATTGAAAACAAAGAAAACGAATACGAAGCAAACGGAGTTAAACACAAGCTCGTTATCTCCCACAACGCTTTTGTTCACAGATATCAGCCTCCGTTTGACATTGAGCAGGATATTTTCGCTGAATGGTCAAAGCTTCTCAGAGAAAATGTAAAACCCGAAGTTATGATTTGCGGTCACGCACACGAGCTCAATATTTATTATCCTGAAAACAGCGCATGGAACACCAACGGCAGCGTTTGCCCCGTTGTGATCGGAAGCACAATCAAAAAGAAAAATCCCGTTTATTTTGCAGGTTGCGGTTATATTTTTAATGATGAAAAAATCGAAATTGTTTTCACAGACAGCAACGGTGAAACATTAAGAAAAGAGCAACTGCAAATCTCGTAAACCGATAAACGATAAGAAAGCAAGTGATTTTATGCGAAAGTGTTTAAGATGCGAAACCGAAATGGTTGAAGATCTGAACGTTATGGTGACCAATGGTGGTTACGGCGTGGATGTAAGAGAAAAAGGAATGTTTAAAGGTTCATTGGGCAGACTCAAGTGTGCAGTATGCCCTGAGTGCGGATATGCTGAAACTTACATCGATAATCCCGAAAGCATCAAAAAGCTTGCAGCTAAAAGTAAATAACCGTTTTCTGATTTATTGAACAACAGTTCTGAAAAAAAGACACCCTGCCAAAAGTCCGAAAAGTCGCACAGAAGTGTGACTTTTCTTTTTTGTGTTATTCGTTTGTTTTCCGCTTTCTTAAGAGATAATAACGGGGCACCTTTCTTGATTGTAAATCCAGGTTATATGTGATATAATCGGTTAAACAAAAATAAATTTTAAGGAAATAAAGTTATGATTAATGCTGAAGAATATGGCTTTTTGCCCGAAAACACTCCATATAAAAATTCCGAAGCTTTGCAGAATGCTGTTGATATGGGAGGAGTAATACAAGTAACTGCTCCCGGTGTTTATAGAGTTTCTGAACAAATTGAAATAGGTGATAATACCCGTCTTGTATTTGGCGAAGGTGTTATTCTTTACCGTGAAGCAAGTGTCTGCGGTGTTAACCGATGTGCTTTTATAAACAAAGGTGCACTTAAGGGCGAATATAACCATAATATTGAAATCGTCGGATTGCATCTTGAATGCAACGGTGTTGAAAGCAACGACTTTGGCGTAAACAGTCGGATTGCAGGCTTACGGGCGCAGGTTGCAATGATTTATATTAAAGATTTAAAGATTGATAATTTTGAATGCCACGGACTGCTTGAAAAAGATTATGCGATTCAGATAAGCGCATTCAAAAACATCAACCTTGACGGATTATATATAACCGGAAACAAAGACGGTGTCCATCTTGGTTGGGGCGATGGGTTTATTATCAGGAACGGTAAATTCTGCACATTTGACGATCCGATCGCTCTTAACGCCTTTGATTATGCAACCTCAAACACTCATATTGGTTGGATTGAAAACGGTATTATAGAAGACTGTGTTGATCTTGACGATAACTCAACAACCGGATTTTTCTGCAGAATTCTCGGAGGCGCCTGGTGCAGATGGTACAAAGGTATGCAGGTTCAGCACTCTGATACCGTTGCAGTTAACGGCAGAACTTACCGTGTTCTGATGAATCCGAAAGACGGGAAGCTTTACTTCTCCGATACCCCACCCTGCCACGAAAAAGGAATCGCGCAATATGACGGTATAAACTGGATTGCCGTGCGCAATACAGAAGAATTGGACTGTGGCTGTCGCAACATAATAATCCGAAATTGCACCCTTCAGAAAAAGCGTAATATCGGAATTGCAATAAGCCTTAATTACGACACCTATGCACGCAGTTACTATCCCGGTTGCGTGTGCATTCCTCAGAGTGGAATTACGCTCGAAAACATACTTATTCAAAACGATATTGATATTCTGCTTCATTCAAATTACCCTACTGAAAATATAACACTGAAAAATATAGATTTCAAAAGCTCAAAGCTCTGCTTTGACACCGTACCACAGGCAAATGGAATAATCTATCCTGTGGTCGAAATCAACACAGAAAATGTTTTGTTCAACGAAAACACAATCCAAAACAATCCGAAGCATCCGATAAAGATGTAAACCAAAATTCCGTTCACGAGAGTGGGCGGATTTTTAATGAACAATCACGGTCGGAGACTGCTCCACGATTGTAAATACAAAACATATATGATATGATTAAGTTAACAAAATTTTTTACAGGTGTGATATATTATGTTCAGAGAAATTGCGAGAAAAAAGCAGAGCCTTGAAATGTCCCGTATCGTTGAGATACTTACCAACGAGAAACGGGGTGTTTTATCCGTTAACGGTGAAAACGGCTATCCTTACGGTTTACCGATCAATTATTGGTACGACGAAAAGAACGGTTACATATATTTTCACAGTGGTAAAAAGGGTCATAAAATTGACGCAATAAATACTGACAACAGAGTTTCATTTTGCGTGTATGACGAAGGCTTCAGGAAAGACGGAGAATGGGCGCTGAACATAAGCAGCGTTATCGTTTTCGGCAAGATTTATCCCGTTGAAGACTTCGACCGTGCGATGGAAATCTGCCGTCAATTAAGCCTGAAGCATACCTCTGACATCGAATATATCGAATCTGAAATCCGTAATTTCGGCAATGTTACACAGTGCTACGAATTGCGACCTGAGCATATCACAGGAAAAATTGTTAACGAATCGTAGTGACTAAACCCGTATAAAACCCAAAGCCTTCCCGTTCTTTTGAACGGGATTTTTTTGTTGAAAAAGTACTTAGAGATTGATTTTTTTCATATTTATGATATACTGAATTTGCCAAACGAACTTAATAAACAAAAACCAAGGGGATATTTTATCTTTTTACAGGGATAATTATGCCTTTAATTAGTCGTAGTGTTTTTTGAATTTGTTAAAAATGCAGATTCCAACGAACACTATGGCTAGGTTTGTTATCCCCATTCTGTTTAGTTTGTTTGGCGACAATCGGAGTTTGCGTTTTATGTGCGTCGGCTTCGGTTGGCGCACTTTTTTATTTTCAGGAGGAAGAAAAATGTTAAGAAAATCAATCGCACTGATTATGTCCGTTTGTATGCTGTTATCTTTGTGTGCTTGCGGAAAATCAGACAACAAAAAATCAAATTCCAAAAATTCATCTGATGAAAGCAATATAACAGATACATATGAAGACAATCCGTCATTTGAGGCTCCCGAAGAAGACAATACTGAAAATATCACAACAACAACGACAAAACCTGCAGTAAAGCTCAGCGAATCCTGCTCTATGGTTCTTTGCAGCGGCACTGACGGAAGCGATTACTATGAATTGGTCGCAAATCAGATTGACGGATATCCCGATTCAACATTTGAATTCGGTGTAATCAAGAATAACCAGTGGCTTGTTCCTATGGGTTCAGATTGTCCGTTTATAGATGAAAACGGCTGGTGGATGTATCCGGCAGGGACAAATAAACCGCGCGATTTTGAGTATATTGGTGCAGGTTGTTTTTACTATAACTGGAGAGACCCTTACGACCCTAAAATATTATATAAGCCCGAAACAGGCGTGAGTGTAGTGGTTGAACGTATATATGAAAACCCTAATTCTGAGTATGGTAAAGACAAGTACTCTATAAATGATCAAGCTGAAATAATCATACGCCTTGAAGATGCCGAAAATAAATATCCTCTTGTTTATATAAACATGAATACAGGGGAAAGAAAAACTTTGTCACTTGACTCTTATCACATTGTTACTATTGGCATAATAAGCGAAGGTTTGTTTTTCGCTACTACGGATGAAGTTTGGGAAAATCCACAACATGGTTTTTATGACTTAAACGGAAACAGGGTTATTGACCTTTCTTCATATACTATAACAGACTTGAAAGCGCGTAAATTTACAGATGGTAAATATACTTTCACAGTCAAAAACAGTAGTAACATTCTCTTCGACATCACAATCGACACAACAGGTAAAGTACTCAGTCAGGAAAAGGTAGAAAGCTAAATACATAAAACGACCAACTTGATTTGAATTAACAAATCAGGTTGGTTTTCTGTTTCCCTGCTCAAAAAATTATGCTATAATTAAAAAAACTGCAACCAACCTTGATTTTTTGCGTCATATATAGTGAAACGCGTTTTGGAGGTGAGAGGATGGAAGACAGCAAAATCGTTGAATTATATTGGCAGAGAAACGAATCTGCTATTTCCACAACTCAGGAAAAGTACGAAAAATATCTTTCAAAAATTGCATACAACATCCTTGCCGATATTGAAGACAGCAAAGAAAGCGTGAGTGATACATATCTGCGTGCTTGGTATTCAATCCCTCCGCACAAGCCCGTCAGGCTTTCTGCTTTTCTTTCAAAAATCACGAGGCAGATTTCCATTGACATCTACAGAAAACGGACATCCAAAAAGAGAATCGGCTCTGAATATTCGCTTTCTCTTGAGGAGCTGTTTGACTGTGCTTCACCTGACGGAAATCCTGAAAAAGAGATTGACGCGAACGAGCTTTCAAAGGCTATAGGCAGCTTCGTCTCATCTCTCCCGAGCGAAACTGCAAATATTTTCATCTGCAGATATTTTTACTTTGACTCTGTCCGTGACATCGCGACATACACAGGATCAAGCGAGAGCAAAATCAAAAGTATTCTTTACAGAACAAGGCTCGATCTGAAAAAACACCTTGAAAAGGAGGAACTCATATGAAACCCGAAGATATTATTGACGCAATGAATAACATTGACGATAAAGCTCTTAACGAAGCTGAACAGATAAGAAAGCCATCAAAAAAGAAAGGCAGAGTGTGGATAAAATGGGTAGCCATTGCTGCTTGCTTCTGCATTGTTATCGGAGCTGTTCTTGGTCATTTTCATTTCAACCCATCAAAGGTTACCGACCCTACCACACAGCCGAGCACCCTTATTCAGAATATCCCACCCGTTAAGAATCCGTTTGCAATAAGCAATGCCGTTTATCCCGATATGCTCAAAGTCCCGTCTGAAAAAGACTTCACCGACGAAAACGGAAATGTTGACTGGGTCGCTTATTCAGAGGCATTTTCCACTTGGTCCAGAGAGTGTAACGCAAGAAGAAACAATTCCGTTTCTGCGGAAAATTACAGCCACTTTTTCAACACAACCACAAAGAAATTCTTTGCCGATACAAAAGGGGAAAACCTTGTCTACTCCCCTGTTAATGTTTACCTTGCTCTTTGTATGCTTGCTGAATCAACCGGTGGCCAGTCAAGACAGCAGATTCTCGACCTGCTCGGTGCAAAGAGCGTTGAGGAGCTTCGCAACAACGCAAACAAGCTCTGGATGAGCAACTATTCTGACGACGGAATCAAAACAAACATCCTTGCAAACTCCGTATGGATGAGCGACAGCCTTAAGTATAACAAGCCTACTCTCGATATACTCGCAAAAGATTATTATGCTTCGTCCTTCAGTGGTGCTATGGGCACTCAAGACTACAACAGAGCATTACAAAACTGGCTCAACGAGCAGACAGGCGGTCTTCTTAAGGAGCAGGCAGATGCAATCGAGCTTTCACCCGATACAATTCTCAGCCTTGCAAGTACAGTTTATTTCAACGGCAGATGGGAAAATGAATTTCCCAAGCACGTGACAAAGCCCGAAACATTCCACGCTGTAAAAGGTCCCCAGACCATAGATTTTATGTATCAGCGTCTTAACAGTACGCCTTTCTACACAGATGATAACTACTCTGCGACCTACCTTAACTTTAAAAACGGTGGCAAGATGTGGCTGATACTCCCCGATGCAGGAAACAGCCCTGAATCACTGATTCAGAACGGAAGCATAAACTCAATTCTCAACGGCTCAACCCCGAAAAACAAGCAAAACAATGTGCTTATAAATGTGTTTATGCCGAAATTTGATGTTGTATCCTCAACTAATCTTAATGAAAGCATCGAAGCCCTCGGTGTTAAGGATGTTTTCTATTCTACGAAGGCAGATTTTTCTCCCATTCTTGCAGAAAGCAGACCTGCCTATGTAAGCGAAATCAACCACAGCGCACGAGTCACCGTTGACGAAGAGGGTTGCACAGCAGCAGCTTTCACCGTTATATCTGCTGAAGGTGCTATGATACCTGAAGGTCAGGAGATTTATTTCAGACTCGACAGACCTTTCCTTTTCGTAATCACATCAGACGATTCAACACCGCTTTTCGTTGGCGTTGTAAATAATGTTGAATAACCGTAAAACACCTGCCCTTAAAAAGGCAGGTGTTGCTTTTTTCCCTGAAATGTTATAATATATCAATAGTTAAAATGAGAAAAGAGGGGTAAGTTTGGCAGGTGCAAAAGCAAGAAATTGCTCAATAGATATTTTCCGCTATTTCTGCGCAATACTTATTGTTATTATTCACACAAATCCGATGGCTGATTACGGTGCAAACATCAGCTTCGGTGTATCGCAGATTTTACCAAGGATAGGCGTTCCGTTTTTCTTTGCCGTTGCCGGTTACTTCTACACACAGAAGCTTGAAAAAGGGCAGAAGATTTTTCTTTCGTATATAAAGAAGCTATTCACTACATATTTTATCTGGAGCTGTGTCTATCTTCTCGTTGAATTTATTTCATGGGGTCACGGGCAAATCAAAGGATTCGTCGTAACAAGTGCATTGAACTTCCTTATCAAGGGCAGTTACTATCATTTCTGGTTTTTCCCTGCATTGATAATCAGCGTGAGCATAGTTACACTGATTTACAAGCTCAGATTGCAGAAGCTTCTTTTTCCGTTAGCAATCGTTCTTTACGCTGTAGGCTGCATCGGCTGCTCGTACTACTCCTTAGGAATGAAGATTCCCGTGCTCAACTCACTTTATGCTTTTTCCGATTTTCTTGTAATCAGAAGAATTTTCCTTATGGGACTTCCATTCTTTATCTGCGGTCAGTTTGTTAATAAAATCCGTTCAAAAGCGCTGAAGCTTGGAAATGCTAAGCTTTTCGTTTTTCTCGCAGTTGCAATTGCAGTATGGTTTTCTGAAATTATTCTCGTTGTTAAAATGGGATTGCAGCAGAATATTATTATAACATTCGGACTTTTCCCCCTTGTTATTGCGGTTATGCTGTTTCTTCTCAAAAACCCGATGCCAAAGTTCAGAAAGCTTTCCGAAAAATGCCGTATTCTTGCAAACTTCACCTACTATTCGCATCCATTGATTATGCTTGTTATCAAAACTTTTATCGCATCGGTACCAAATCTCGTTATGTTTGTTTCAACGGTTATAGTCGCTGCAATTATAGGTCTTGTTCTTTCAAAATTCAGCAACAACAAAATAGTAAAACTCATCGCAGGATAACAAAAACGCCGATTCGTTCTGAATCAGCGTTAATTTTATTCAGCTTTTTTAGGTTCTTTATTTCTTATAAGAGCAACCATAATTGAAATCAGAACAAAAACCTCATTTGCCGTACCTGCCCACGACTGATTGTTGATATTATAAATAAACCAGCAGATGCAGACGGGAATCGTAAGGATGCGAAGCCATTTGACATTGGTCTGCCACTGCGCAACGATCGCAAAAACAGAAGCTATCAACGGAAGTATGCTCCAGGCATCTTTCCATGTCAGAATGGTTGATACGACAGAAAGAATAAGAAAAATAATCGGAATAGTTTTTGACTCTATCTGTTTGCCCTCTTTGAAGCTGAAAATAAAGTTTTTAACAGCACCCAGAAAGTTCATCGCAACGGGTGTAAACAATCCGAGGAAGGTGTAATGACAGCACCAGAGAAGCGCACAGCCTACCATTAAAAGCATAACCTTTTTATGCTTATTGAACTGATACATCGAAATCGCAACAGTCATAGCCATAAAGCCGAAAACCTGCGCTATTATAAAAGAATTTGTTCTGATAAACTCAAGCATAATAAATCTCCAAAAATAAATTACGAGATATTCTATCACAGACAAAGAAAAAACTCAAACACTTTTTCATAAAAAAACAACTTGCACAAGAAACTGTGCAAGTTGTTGATTTTGTTATCTTACTGCTTTGCGCCGTTATCAAACATTTCAAGAACCTTAACTGATGCTGCGAAACAATCTGCAAGGCATGATGCGTTAAGAGCATCGGGAGTATCGAGTCTTGTATGGTAGAAATCAGGAAGTGCGTGATTAAGAGCTGTAACGCCCGTTGCGCGCATACCTGCCTGAGCAAATGCTGCAGAGTCTGTTGCACCACCGAGAGGAGGAACAAAGCCCTTCTTGCAGGGGATCTTAAGCTCCTCGCAAGCTTCCATAAACAAATCCGAAACATCCTTGTCAACCTTAACTGTTGCGTTGAGGTCTCGATAGTTTACCATAAGCTGCTCATTCTGGGTGATTGTATCGTAAGAATAAACGAAAGTCGGAACATCGTTGAATTCATCCTTATGCTTAGCTGCCCAAGCCTTTGCACCGCGGAGACCTGCTTCTTCAGAACCTGTAAGAACAACACCGATTTCTGTGTTTTCAAGTTCAACGCCCTCGTCCTTGAGCATCTTGAGAATTGCCATACCGATATAGCAACCTGAGAGGTTGTCGTTTGCACCGTCAACAACTCTTCTCTCGTTCCACATAAAGTAGAGACCGAACCAGAAAGGAACAAATACAAGACCGATGAGGCCGAGAGTTTTTGCGAGGTTATCATCAAGAGCGCCTATACCGTTTGCAATAGAAATACCAAGTGTATAGAACGCACCAAGGAAACAAATCATCATATGAATGTCGAAACCGAGGTATGTAAGCTTATACTTGAAAGGCCACTCCCAAGAAGCGTCAGTATGACCGTTGAAGATAATTCTGCGCTTAATTTCACCTGTCGGCTTTTTGAAACCTGCTACATTATGACCTGTTTTTTCTTTAAAGAACTTGTCAACAACCTTTTTGTAAAGGCCAAACTGAAGCACGCAAAGAATAAGGCCAAGTGCGATAAATGCAACTGAAAGCCAGGGAATGAAGAAGTAAGCGGCGAGTGCGAGGAAGCAGAATGTGATTGTAAAGTAAATCCAGCCCAAGAATGAGTTGGGATTTTCCTTGAATCCTTCAACGTAAACAGTGTCGCAACCAAGTTTCTTCATTTCCTCTGCGCAGTAATCACTTGCCTGCTTTTCACCGAGGTCACCGGGGCCACGCTTTTCAAAATTTTTGCAAATATATGTTATCTCATCGACCATATACTTTGCAGCCTGATCTTTTTTGTCAATAATGCTTTTAAGATTCATTTTTTTCAACTCCTAACAGATATTGCAAACATTTTATCACAATCTGTTGTAAAAATCCACTATATTTTATAAATTATTTTTGATTTATAAAATAATTTTTAGCGATTTTCACTGTTTCTGTGGCATCGGATGCATAAAAGTCTGCATTTATCATTTCTGCATACGATTTTGTCAGCACAGCACCACCAACAATGACTTTTGCATCCGTGTTTTTATGCAGAAGTTCAATCGTTCTTTCCATCGCAGGGACAGTCGTCGTCATCAGAGCAGAAAGACCGACGAGCTTAACCGCGTTATCTTTAACAGCCTCAAGTACCTTTTCCTCAGGCACATCCTTGCCGAGGTCGATAACATCATAGCCGTAATTTTCAAGAAGAACCTTTACGATATTTTTGCCGATATCGTGGATATCACCGTGAACGGTTGCGAGGATAATTTTTTCACCCTTCTTATCTTCAGTACCTTTGGGCATGGAAGCCTTGATGATATCAAAGGAAGCCTTTGCGCTTTCTGCACTCATAAGAAGCTGAGGGAGGAAGATTTTATTTTTTTCAAAACCTTCACCAACAAAATCAAGTGCAGGCATAATATCTCCGTTTATGATTTCAAAACTGTCTTTCACCTCGACAAGCTCCTGAGTGCACTCAACAGCCTTCTGCTTCATGCCCTTGATTATAGCCGTTTTGAGGTCAACCTGCTGCGTCACAGGCTGTGAAACCTTAGCTTTTGAAACATTTGCAATATAGCTCTCGCAATTTTTATCAAGACCACGAAGAGCCATAAATGCGTAGTAAGTGTTCATCATCGCATCGCTGAGCGGATTGATGATTCCTGCCGAAAGGCCATTTGAAAGAGCCATATTAAAAAATGCTGAGTTAACAGTCTCCCTCTCGGGCAGACCGAAGGAAATATTGCTGACACCGAGAATCGTTTTGACACCGATAACATCATTAAGGTAACGGACAGCCTTCAGCGTCTCGTTTGCGCTCTGTGCATCCGTGCTTATGGTCATCGCAAGCGCATCGAAAATCAGGTCAGATTTGTCTATGTCGAATTCCTCTGCCTTTGCGATAATTTTTTCTGCGATTTTAATTCTGCCGTCTGCAGTTTTCGGTATGCCGTCCTCATCAAGGCAAAGGCAGACGACTACAGCACCGTATTTTTTCACAAGTGGAAACACTGAGTTCATAGACTCTTCTTTTCCGTTTACGCTGTTGAGCATCGGCTTTCCGTTATACATACGCAAAGCTGTATCCATCGCCTTTATATCGGCTGTGTCAATCTGCAAGGGCAAATCCGTTACCCCTTGCAAGGCTTCGATTGCTGATCGCATCATCTCGTTTTCGTCGATTTCCGGCAAGCCGACATTAACATCAAGGATGTGTGCTCCCCTTTCCTTCTGAGAAACACCCTCGTTGATGATGTAACCGATATCTTTATTGCGAAGAGCTTCTTTAAAGAGCTTTTTACCCGTAGGGTTGATTCTCTCGCCTATAATTATCGGTTTTTCATCAAAAACAACCGTCTTGGAATAAGACGCAACTCTTGTGACCTTTTTATTCTCGGGAATAAATGAATCTGTTTCTTTGCAGGAAGACACAAGCGCATCAATGTGATTCGGTGTTGTACCACAGCAACCGCCAAGGTACGAAACACCAAGCGAAGCGATTTTCTGCATCTTTTCAGCAAAGCTTTCTGCGTCGATATCAAAAACGGTCTTTCCGTCAACACTTCTAGGAAGTCCTGCATTAGGATTGACAAGCATCGGAAGCGATGTAAGGCTTCTCATCTTTTCTGCAAGAGGTAACATCTCGTCGGGGCCCAGACCACAGTTGAGACCTATTGCATCAACACCGAGACCCTCAAGAGTTGTTACTGCAGTTTCGATATCTGCACCCGTCAGGAGTCTTTCGTTTGAATCAAACATCATTGAAACAAAAATCGGCAGGTCGCTGTTTTCTTTTGCTGCAAGTACACCTGCTTTTATTTCATAGAGGTCTGTCATCGTTTCAAAGAAAATGATGTCTGCACCGTCTTTACCTGCAAGGATAACCTCTTTATAAAGCTCATATGCCTCTTCAAACTCAAGCTCGCCTGACGGCTTAAGAAGCTTACCGAGAGGACCCATATCAAGAGCAACCTTCTTGCCCGTCTTTTTTGCAAGAGTGACGGCTGCACCGACTATCTCTGCAACATTATCAAACTTAAGCGAATTAACACCAAAAGTGTTTGTGCTTATAATATCAGCACCTGCCTGAGCATAGGCGTTATGGATACTGTATACCAATTCGGGATTTTTTAAATTAAGAGTTTCGGGCAGCTCACCTGCTTTCAGGCCACCTGCCTGAAGCATCGTACCCATTCCCCCGTCAAAAAACTGAATCTTATTCATTGATTATCTCCCTGAGTCCCTGAACAATCTTTCCTGCGATATCAGGTTTGTTCATCGTATAGATATGAATGTTGTTGACACCGTTTGCAATAAGATCAACAATCTGATCCATTGCATATATTATACCTGCCTGCTTCATCGCAGCATTATCAGATCCGAAACGATCAACAAGCTTAGTGAATTTTTTCGGCAGAGAGCATCCCGCAAGCCTGACCGTTCTTTCGATAAGATTAACATTCGTTATCGGCATAATGCCTGCAACGAGAGGAACATCAATCCCTTTAATTTCGCACATTTCTCTGAAATTATAAAAAACATTATTATCAAAAAACATCTGCGTTGTAAGGAAATCAAGTCCACAATCAACCTTTTCTTTCAGGTGCGCAATATCAGTCACTCTGTTTTCACTTTCAGGGTGAATTTCAGGATAGCAAGCACCTCCGACACAGAAATCACCAAGAGAATGAATCTCCTCAATGAGCTGACTTGCGTATGTATAATACTGCTTATCAGGAAAAACAAAATCTTTCGGAATGTCGCCACGAAGAGCAAGAATATTCTCAATCCCGTTATCCTTAAGCTCATTGACAACCGTGTGGATCTTATCCCTTGTAGAAGTAAGGCAAGTCAGATGAGCAAGGGGTGTTACCCCATTTTCTTTAACGGAATTTGCAATTTCCGTTGTAAAACCGCTTGTTGTACCTGCTGCACCGTAGGTTACACTCATAAAAGCAGGAGAAAGCTTTGCAAGCTCGTTTATAACAGCTTTTGTGCTTTCAACCTTGTCCCATTCTTTGGGTGGAAAAACCTCAAAAGAAACTGTTACTTTATTATTACTGATTATGTCTTTAACTTTCACCAAAAACACCTGCCGATTATAATTCTGCTTTCATAATATCACTACTCTTTTGTATTTTCAACCTTTTAAAATACAAAAAGGTGTTCCGTTTTACCGAAACACCTTAACATTCGTTGTAACTCTATCTTAAATTACTTTGCAATGTCAATAACTCGATTTTCACGAATAACATTGACCTTGATCTGTCCGGGATACTCGAGTTCTTCCTCGATTTTCTTGACGATATCCCTTGCGACCAATACCATCTGGTCGTCAGATACAGCCTCAGGCTTAACCATAATTCTGACTTCACGGCCTGCCTGAATTGCGTATGATTTATCAACGCACGGGAACGAGCTTGTAATTTCTTCAAGCTTTTCAAGTCGCTTGATGTAATTCTGAAGATTTTCACGCCTTGCACCCGGTCTTGCTGCTGAAACTGCATCGGCTGCCTGAACAAGACAAGCAACGATTGTCTTAGCTTCAACATCACCATGGTGAGCGTGAATTGCGTGAGTAACAGCTTCGTTTTCATTATACTTCTTAGCGTACTCAACACCGAGTTCGATGTGTGTACCTTCCATTTCGTGGTCAAGTGCCTTACCGATATCGTGAAGAAGACCTGCACGCTTTGCCGTCTTGACATCTGCGCCTAACTCCGCAGCCATAAGACCTGCAATGTAAGAAACCTCCAATGAATGGTTAAGTACGTTCTGACCGTAACTTGTACGGTATCTCAGCTTGCCAAGCTGTTTGATAAGCTCAGGATGAATTCCGTTGACACCTGCGTCAATTGCGGCTCTTTCACCTGTCTGCTTGATTGTGTGTTCAACCTCGCGCTTTGACTTTTCGTAAAGCTCCTCAATTCTTGTCGGATGAATACGACCGTCTGCGATAAGTTTTTCAAGTGTAAGTCTTGCGATTTCACGGCGTACCGGCTCAAAGCAGGAAACCGTAATTGCTTCGGGAGTATCGTCGATAATAAGATCGACACCCGTAATTGTTTCGAGGGCTCTGATGTTTCTACCCTCACGGCCGATGATTCGACCCTTCATTTCGTCATTCGGCAATGCTACGACTGAAACAGTTGCATCAGCACTGTGATCAGCAGCGCAACGCTGAATTGCAGTTGCAATGATTTCACGAGCTTTTTCTTCTGCTTCGTCTCTTGTCTTCTGCTCATAGTCAAGAATCTTGACAGCTTTTTCATGAATAAGACTGTCTTCAAGAGTTTTGAGAAGATAATCTCTTGCCTGGTCTTTAGTGTAGCCTGAAATTCTTTCAAGCATTTCAATCTGACTACGCTTGATTGTTTCAATCTCTTCCGCTTTAAGTTCAGCCTCCTTGATTTTTCCTGCGAGAGTTTCTTCTTTCTTTTCGATATTCTCGATCTTCTTATCAAGGCTTTCTTCTTTCTGAACAAGGCGGCGTTCCTGCCTCTGAAGCTCACTGCGACGCTCACGGTTTTCACGCTCAGCCTCAGTACGCTGCTTATGAATCTCGTCCTTTGCTTCGAGGATAGCTTCTTTCTTCTTTGACTCAGCTTTTGAAATAGCTTCGTTGAGAATTCTTGTAGCTTCCTGCTGAGCAGAGCCGATAGCTGATTCAGCAACCTTCTTACGGTAGATGATACCAATCACAACACCAATTGCAAGAGCCACGAGCGCAGCTGCGATAGTGACTATTATACATGTTGTTGTACTCAAAACCTAAATGCACCTCCTGTTAGATTTTTTCAAACTTATATTCTGTTTTAAGTTAGTTGTATACAACAGATTGTATAGAAGTTCTTGTCAGGAACAATCCGTTGGAGATAGTTAAATTTTGGCATACTTAACTATCATCCGTTTTATTTTAATACAAATCAAGACCCGTGTCAAGTGAAAAACAACACTTTTATGCTTTAATGCATAAAATAATTGATACGCTACAGTAATTTATATTTAAAAATCAACAAAATTAAAACTTATTGCCAAACAAAACAAAAGCAGCCGGAAAAACCGACTGCTTCAGGATCATATTATACTCTTTAAAAATTCAAATCCCTTAGGCACACCTGTCAAAGGACTCTCCTGTCCTTCATATTCAAGAGTGACCCAACCGTCATAGCCGACACCCTTGATAACTTCAAGGCAATCCTTAACGGGAACAACACCGTCGCCAAGTACTGAACCGCAGAGATGGTTATCAGCCCTTGTTCTGAACCAACCGTCAGGACGGTCTTCGCTCTTATCCTTATAATAGAAATCCTTGACATGAGCATAAGCGATATATTTTGCGCCGACCTTGACAGCATCAAGTGGATTTTCATCTGCACACATAAAGTTTCCTATATCAACAAGCCAACCGAAATTTTCATGGTCAACTGCATTCATAAGAGCTTCAACGCGGCTGCTCTGCTGACAATAGTATCCGTGATTTTCAACAGAAGTCTTAATGCCCTTTGTTGCTGCATACTCGGTAACAGCTCTGCATCCCTTTGCAAGAATCGGAAGGTATTTTTCAAATCCTTCAAGAGAAAATCTTTCCTCTTCAGGTCCACCCGATGCATCGTGGCGCATAACTTTAACTCCCAGGATTTCTGCAATATCAATTTCACCCTTGAGACGCTCGATTTCACTTTCGCAATCCTTATTTATAAAATCTGCACCGATAGCATAATTCGTAATCGGCAGAGAAAGCTCATCCGAAAGAGACTTGAGTGCCTTTGCGTGGTCAATTTTTGTTACACCCTCGGGAGGATTGATTTCGGCAAACTCGATGCCGTCAAATCCCATTTCCTTTGCAAGGCGCATACGGCTGAAATCGTCTGTACCGAGGGCCGAATAACTATAGCTGCTGACAGAAATTTTCATAATCAAACACCCATCTTTGCGTTGAGGAATTCTACAGCCTTACGGATATCGCGTGCAGGATCGTCGCCAACCTCGCGCTCAATAGTAAGGAAGCCCTTATAGCCGATATCCTCAAGAGCCTTGAGATATTCGTTCCAGTTTACGCTACCTTCGCCGAGAGGAACCTCGATGAATGAATCGTGAGTAACGATGTGAGATTCAACCATACCATAAACAATTTCGGGATCAACAAAGAAATTCTGCTTGCCGTCCTTTGCGTGGGTATGTACGATATAATCCTTGAGGTTGTGAACAGCCTTTGCAGGATCGTCACCCGTTACCATAACGAGGTTTGCAGGGTCAAGGTTTACGCCAACACCCGTTGAACCGAGAGAATCAAGGAAATTTTTGAGAGTTGCAGATGTTTCGGGACCTGTTTCGATTGC
>JAZORX010000310.1:0-2435 GCA_045656845.1 Acutalibacteraceae bacterium
GCTCTTTTACCTGAAAGCTTTTATGAATTTACAGAAAAGATTGGCATTTTGTATGAAGCACTCGGCACTTTAAACAGTACCGAACTTCAAGCAGAGGTGTTAAAGCTGCTTGATGAAATTTATGTAAAGCTTCTTGTAACAGATAAAGGCAAGGTCGAAAGCGAGAGTGATGATTAAATGGCTACTACGGGATTTTGGCCTGTCAAAGGCTCATTAAAGGATGTTGTAAAATATGCAGAAAATCCTGACAAGACCACTAACCCAAAATATCTTGATGATGACTTGGCAGCGGCTCTTAAATATGTATCAAACGATGATAAGACGGATAAGCAATTATTTGTCGGAGCTATCAACTGCCCACCCGTAAGAGCCTATGAACAAATGATGGCAACGAAACGCCGACACGGAAAAACAGGCGGTAATGTAGCGTATCACGGTTATCAGAGTTTTAGGTCAGGGGAAGTTACACCTAAAGAAGCTTTTGAGATAGGACTTGAAACTGCACGGCGTATGTGGGGCAAAGATTATGAGATTGTTGTTACTACGCATTTGAACACCGATAATCTTCATAACCATTTTGTCATAAATTCCGTTTCATTTAAAACGGGAATTAAATTTGAAAACCATATTTCAGATCATAGGCGGTTAAGAGAAATATCCGATGCGGTATGTAAGGAATACGGAAAGTCGGTTATTGAGGGAGCAAAATTTTACAATGCCGACAGAAATGCATATTGGGTACATAAGCGTGGCGGTAAAACCCATAGGGATATTCTTCGGGAAGATGTTGATTCAGCGATAAAACAAGCCGGAAATCTTTTGGAGTTTGAACGGATAATGGGCAACTTCGGATATGCGTTCAACCGCAATATTATGACGGAGCATCCGTCAGTTATTGCAAAAGGTTGGAAAAGAGCTGTCCGAATTGACAGTTTGGGCAAAGACTATACAAGAGAAAGAATAATAAAACGAATTGCCGACAATAAAATTTTTGTGAGTTCATTTGGTAAAAGTGAGCGTGTTCAAAGAACAAAACCGAAGCACACTCCGCTTATGGAGCTTGAGTATCAATTACGGCGTGTTAAATATATGGATACTGTTGAAGCTCTATTTTATTTACTGTTGGAACTCTTAAAGCCAAGTACACCAAGACCAAACTACACACCGCCGTTATCTCCTGTATTGAGGCAGGAATTAAGAAAATTTGAACAGTATCAAAAACAATTCAGGCTCTTGCACGATGAAAATATCAACACCGTGTCGGAGCTTGAAGCATTTATAGGCAAATTATCAATGCAGATATGCGAACTTGAAGAAGAACGCTCAAAGACCGATAACAAACGCAGACGAGCTAAAACCGATGATGATAAGGAAATGTATTTAGCAGAAATCAGAGGTATGTCCGCACAAATAAAGCCTATACGGGATAAGCTCAAAATCGCAAAAGCGACTTTGGAAACAATTCCGAAGATTGAAAAACTCTTTGATATTGAACGAGAAATGGAAAGAAAAGTTATACAGAAAGAAAGGAGCAAAGAACGATGAAAAATATGCAAAAACTTGATGTAACAAAATTAAAGGAATTTGAGAACCATCCTTACAAGGTAAAGCACGATGATGAAATGGAAATGCTGATAGAGAGCATAAAGGAACATGGAATTTTATCACCCATCATCGTCAGACCGCTTGAAAATGATGAATACGAAATAATCTCAGGACACAGAAGATTGTTTGCAAGTAAACGAGCAGGGCTTACAGAAGTTCCTGCTCTTATTTTTGAAATGGGCAGAGATAATGCTGCAATAGCACTTGTTGACAGTAATCTGCACAGAGATAACATTTCGCCAAGTGAAAAAGCCTTCGCTTATAAATTAAAAATGGAGGCTATGAGCAGACAAGGATATAGGTCAGATTTAACTTCGGGACAACTTGTCCCGAAGTCGGATGACAACAGAACATCTGCTGAAATTGGTGAAGCGTATGGTGAAAGCTACAAGACGGTTCAAAGATATATTCGTCTTACATATCTGCATCCGAAACTCTTGGAATATGTTGACGAAGGTCGGATTGCTTTTACTCCGGCGGTTGAACTTTCATACCTTAATGACATTGAGCAAGAAGACCTCATACAAACCATCGAGAGTGAGGATTGCACTCCATCATTATCTCAGGCGGTGCGTATGAAAAAGCTAAGTCAGGCAGGAGAGCTTGACGATGACAAAATCTTTGAAATTATGTCAGAAGAAAAAGCTAATCAAAAAGAACGGATAAAAATCCCGGCAGAAAAATTACGAAAATACTTTCCAAGAGATTTTTCTGCATCTCAAATTGAAGATGCCATCATCAAAATGTGTGAAGCGCAGTATCGCAAGAAGCAACAACAGAAAGAAAGGTAAGGTGAATTTATATGACAAAGAAAATATCAATACAACCGA
>JAZORX010000311.1:0-3040 GCA_045656845.1 Acutalibacteraceae bacterium
ATTATGAGAGAGGTGAAAATGAACACGAATTAATAATTTCAAACACGGAAGTGTTAGGCAGTCTATGATATATAGGCTGTCTTTTTTTATAAAATTTCAGGAGGTGAAAACTATGTCATTTGAATTCGCGTATTTCTACGGAAATGAAACAGAGCAATTTTCCTTTTACCGTATTCCAAAGATGCTATTTAAGGATAAGTTGTTCAAGGATGTATCTGCAGAAGCGAAGGTTCTTTATGGTCTCATGCTTGACCGAACGGGATTATCGTTGAAAAATGGTTGGCTTGATGAAGAAAACCGAGTGTATATTGTTTATACAATAGCAGAGATAATGGATGACTTGAACTGTGCAGACCAAAAAGCCGGAAAACTATTATCAGAACTTGATACAGTTAAAGGAATCGGTTTGATAGAAAGAAAGCGACAAGGCTTGGGAAAGCCGAATATTATTTATGTTAAGAACTTCTACTCTGCATCACGATTGCAGAATAGTGAAAATCACGATTCAAGAGAAGTGAAAATCACGAATCAAGAAATTTTAGAATCACAATTCAAGAATAGTGAAAGTCACGATTCAGGACAAGTGAATATAACGAATCAAGAATATCCAAATTCACTACCTAATGATAATAATATAAATAATAATAAAAACAATAATACTGATTTTAGTGAAACTCCTATCTTATCATATCAAGACGAAAACGAACAAAAGCCTGATGCGATTGGATGGATGCGAGAGCGAAAAACATACGAAGCACTTATAAAAGACAATATCGAATATGATATTCTGCTTGAACGCTATCGTAAAGAATGGCTTGATGAAATCGTAGAAATTATGGTTGATGTTGTTTGTAGTAAGGAGCCGTATATCAGAGTTAATAAACAAGAATATCCTCACGAGGTTGTTAAAAGCAGATTCTTGAAAATTGACAGTTCTCACATTGAGTATATTGAATTCGCATTGAAAAACAACACTTCAAATGTCCGGAACATCCGGGCATTTTTAATTACAACTATTTATCGGTCTTTTGAAACCGCAGATAATTGGTATGCTGCAAAAGTAAATTTTGACATGGCAAATTCTAAAACAGGTTGGAATGGTGGCTAATGGATTATTTGTATCGTGAAAACTATGAGAAATTAGCTCAGGCTATTATTTTACAAGCAGTAAGAGATTACAGAAATGGTTGTTATCAAACGAGGTGTTCAATAGAGCGTTTCTTTCGTTCAGAATGGTTTATGGTCCTTACTACTCTTAATGGAGAAATGCTTATAAAAAGATTACAAGAGGAAAGGTTGGTCAGACATGAGTAAGGTTATTGCGATTGCAAATCAGAAAGGTGGTGTCGGAAAAACCACCACAACTGTAAACTTGGGTGTCGGTCTTGCAAACGAAGGTAAAAAGGTGTTGCTTATAGATTGTGATGCTCAGGGCAGTTTAACAGAAAGCTTGGGTTATCAGAACCCGGATGAACTTGATGTAACACTTTCTACCCTAATGCAAAAGACATACGAAGAAAAAGAAATCAAACCGGGCGAAGGAATCTTACATCACAACGAAGGTGTCGATTTAGTTCCTGCAAATATCGAATTGTCAGGTATGGAAACGGCACTTGTAAACATTATGAGCCGAGAAAGAGTTTTGAAGAATTACATAGATAGTGTTAAGGACAACTATGACTATGTTCTAATCGACTGTACTCCCTCTTTGGGTATGCTTACGATAAACTCTCTCGTTGCAGCAGATGAAGTAATTATCCCCGTTCAGGCTCATTACCTTCCGCTTAAAGGTTTAGAGCAACTTGTCACAACTGTAACCAAAGTTCAAAAACAGATAAATCCTAATCTGAAATTCGGAGGAATACTTTTAACGATGGTTGATAGGCGGACTCTGTATAACAAGGAAGTTTCGTCTGTGATAAGGCTGAAATACTCAAAATATCTCAAAATATTCAAAACAGAAATACCATCATCAATAAGAGCCGCTGAAGCATCAAGTGTCGGCAAAAGTATCTTTGAATATGACAAAAAAGGTATAGCTGCAGAAGCTTACAAAAACTTCACAAAGGAGGTGCTAAATGATGCCAAAATTAGAAATAAACATAGGTCGGAGTACACTCGATGATTTATTCAAAACGGATGAAGGGAGAAAAACCGAAGAAATCAAACCTATTAAGATTTCTGAGTTAAAGCCGTATGCAGAACAACCTTTTAAGGTTATTGACAATGAAGAAATGGATGAACTTGTTGCAAGCATAAAAGAAAATGGTGTTTTATCTCCCGTTGTAGCAAGACCACATCCTGAAGGCGGTTATGAAATACTTTCAGGACACAGACGAGTTCGTGCATCAGAGCTTGCAGGAAAAGATGAAGTTCCCGTAGTTGTTAAAGACCTTGATGACGATACGGCTGTGATTCTTCTTGTTGACAGTAACTTACAAAGAGAACATATCTTACCGAGCGAGAAAGCCTATGCTTATCAAATGCGACTTGAAGCAATGAAAAGAAAAGCCGGAAGACCTTCTCAAGAAAATTCTGCCCAATTTGGACAAAATACTTCGCCTGTTGATTCAAGAAAGGAATTGGCAGAGCAAACCGGAGAAAGTTCGGTGCAAATCCAAAGGTATATTCGTTTAACAGAATTGATTGATCCGTTGCTTGAAATGGTTGACACTAAAGCAATGGCAATGAACGCAGGTGTTGAGCTTTCTTATTTGAAACCTAAAGAGCAAGTTGCAGTTGTGGAAGCAATAAAAAGTGAGGACACTTGCCCTTCTATTGAGCAAGCAAAGAAAATAAGAAGGTTCAACGATGAAGGAAGACTTAACCCTGATGTAATTCTTTCTATAATGCAAGAACAGAAAGCGGATAAAATAAAAATTACACTTGGCGATGATAAATTAAAGAAATACTTTCCTAAAGGTTATTCAAAACAACAAATGGAAGATACAATTATAAAGCTTCTTGAAAAATGGCATCGCAAGTTAGAAATGGAGAGATAAATATGACTTGGTTATGGATAACTTTAGCCTTTTTTGCC
>JAZORX010000312.1:0-18007 GCA_045656845.1 Acutalibacteraceae bacterium
TACTTGGCGGGCAGCCGCCCGGGAAGATAAGGCGACGCCGACATATTTTTTTTAAAACCTTATATGCCTCAATAGCTCAGCTGGCAGAGCACGCGGCTGTTAACCGCGGTGTCACAGGTTCGAGCCCTGTTTGAGGCGCCAGAAAATTCCGTACTCGTAAGTGTGCGGAATTTTTACTTAAGATATCGGTCTGATAAGACTGAAATAAATTTGAAAGAGGTAAAAGTATGAAAAAGATTATAGCTATGATACTCGCTCTTGTTTTTGCAATGAACTTTGCAGTTGCATCTTTTGCAAGTGCTGCAGTTGCTGCCATTGATGATGAGACTATCACAACTGTAGTTGATGAGACGAACGACGAAACAGATGATGAGCCTGTTGTGGATGAGCCTGCTGTAGATGAGCCTGCTGTAGACGAGCCCGTTGTAGACGAGCCTTCTGAAGATGAAACAGTTGACGAGACACCCTCTTTTCTTGAAAACAGTTTTATCCGTTTTATTCTCGACCTGATCGAAATTCTCAAGAGCACATTCAGATTCCTTGAGAAAATTTCTAACAAATAATTGATTCTGAAAACCGCTCTTTGCAGCGGTTTTTTTGCTTTATTTGACTTGTAAGGTAAAGTGATATATAATTTAACCAGTAAAGATTTGAGGTGTATTATGGAAAAGCTTACGATGAAACAACTTCTTGAGGCTGACTTCAGGGTGAACGAGGAAAGTCCGATTCTCAGACCTTTTGACGGTTCTTTTGTTGTAGCCGATCCGTCTCTTCTCACTCCTGATGTGAGCCATGATAAAAAATGGCATATGTTCCTTCACACAACGCTCGGAGTTTATCACCTTGTCAGTGATGATGGCTTGAACTTTGAAAAGGTGCAGAAGGTTGCTGGCAGAGCTATGCGTCCGAATATAAACCGAGTTGGTGATACATACTATCTGTTTTACGAAAGAACTCGTTCTCTTTTTATGAATGCGCTCAATGTAGTCAATCTGGTAAGATGGTATTCTGAGATTTTTGTTGTGCAGAGTAAGGATCTTATTAACTGGACAAAACCTGAAAGGGTAATCGGGCACACAAAGTCTTATGAAGTCAGCGAAAGAGGTACTGCGCTTTCGAACCCTTTCCTTTTGCAGGAGGATGGCGTTAACCGTCTTTACTATTCGTGCGGAATGAATTATATAGACGATTGTAAATTCTGTGAACCAGCCCATATCAGCTATGCCGAAAGCAAAAGCCTGACGAAAGATTATGTTTCGGCAGAAAAACCATTGATATCTCCGGATAAAAACAACCCTTATCTGAATCTCTGCAGTGGTTGCCTGAAGGTATATAAGCTCAGCGATGGATATATCGGTGTTCAGAACGGAATTTATGAAAAAGATGGCAAAAGTCACTCTGCTATTTTTCTTATGTCCTCACCTGACGGACTTGATTTCAAGTTTGAAAAGATATTGATAGAGCCTTGCGTTGTCCACGGTAAGGATTGGATGAAACAGTTTGTTTACGCAAGTCACCTTGTGAGATACGGAGATAAACTCAGACTCTACTTCAACGCAAGAGATACTTCTAACCCCATACTCGGAAGAGAGTGTATCGGCTTTGCAGAAGCATCTTTATAAAAGTATGCTTCAGGCTGTACTGCTTTTTGAAATATCAGGAACAAGACCCTTGAAAATATATTTTCAGGGTGATATAATTAATCGAATTTTTGGTAGGTGATAATATGGGAAAAGAAAGAAAATATGCGCATAATCCGCAGGCAATCAAAAAACTTGCAATCGGTGGAATACTGACAGCGCTTGTTGTTGTTTTGCAGATGATGGGATCCTTCATAAAATTCGGACCTTTTGCAATATCGCTTGTTCTCATTCCGATAGTGCTTGGCGCAGCACTTTGCGACTATAAAATAAGTGCATGGCTTGGTTTTGTTTTCGGTGTTGTTGTTCTCTTTACGGATGCGGCAGCCTTCCTTGCTGTAAGTGTTCCGGGAACGATAATAACTGTTCTTTTAAAGGGAACTTTGTGCGGACTTGCGGCAGGACTCACATATAAAGCACTCGAAAAGGTAAACCGATATATTGCCGTTGTTGCAGCTGCGATGGTCTGTCCGATTGTTAATACGGGAGTTTTCCTTCTCGGTTGTGTGGTATTTTTCTTCGACACGATCAAAGAGTGGGGCGCAGCACTGGGATTTGCGAATGCGGCGAAGTTTCTTATAACCGGTATGGTAGGAATCAACTTTATTGTTGAGCTTACGGTTAATATCGTGCTTTCTCCGGTTGTAGTAAGACTTCTTGATTTCAGCAAGAAAATAAACAAGTAAATTCCGGATTACAAAAACAGAAAAACAGCTGTTACAATATACCTATGACGGCAAGGAGTGGGTATTATGGAAAAATTGATGAAATTTACGGCTGTTCTTTTTGTTTTCACTGTTATACTTTGTATTTTTTGCTATAATTCAGAAGATTATGTGGCAAAAACTCATACAACAACAACTGTTTCAACGGAGGCAGAAAGTAATGTCAATGTGAAAAATGCCGAAGATGAAAAAGATAAAGTTTCAGAAAGTTCAAAAACAGAGATTGAAAATCAATAAAGAGAGGTAAATTATAATGGGACGTTCATCAACAGATTTTATTCTCCCCGGCAGAGCAGAAGACCTGAGACCTGTAATAGAATCGTATCTTTTTTCAGAGGGATACAAAGCGAAACAAATGAACGGTGAGCTTGTTTACCAGAAGGGCGACGGACTTATGATGGGACCTTCATTTTTCCGCTACCTTGCAAACGGTAACAATGCAAGACTTGAAGTATGGATGAAATATGCTATTCTTCCCGGTGTTTATGCAGGTGAAATCGACAACAACTCATTTGTCGGTGCAGCCGTAAAAGGCCCTCTTAAAAACAGAGTAAATTATATTGAAATGATGATTATGCAGAATGGTGGTCAGGTGCTTTATCGCAATACGCCCATAAATCCGAACATTTTTCCTACTGCATATATGATGTATCAGCAACCCCAGATGCAGCAGCCGATGTACCAGCAGCCTCAGATGCAGCCTCAGATGCAGCAACCGGTGCAGCAACCGGTGCAGCAGCCGATGCAACCGGCACAACCCGTTCAGCAGCCGGCACAGCCTCAGCAGAACGCAATCGTTTGCCCGAATTGCGGAAATTCGAATCTGCCCGGTGCGGCTTTTTGCAGTGGTTGCGGAGCAAAATTATAAATCATACCCTATGTCTGAAAGCGATATATTTCATACCACTCTTTGCGATAAAATGATTTATTATCAGAAGGAGACCAAAATATGAAAAAATTTGTTGCACTGTTTATGGTGCTTGTTATGTGTTTCAGCCTTTTCGGATGTCAGGGCTCAGACACAGATGCGAAGAAAACAACAAGATGGTCAATAGATGAATCTGACGATAGTTATGATGAAGATTACGACTATGATGATGACTATGACTATGACTATGACGATGATGACGATGATAGTTATGATGATTATGTTACAACAACTACAACAAATAAAAACATAAACAGCAGCACCGGCTCATCATCAACTCCCAAAGATCACGGAACATATTATGCAGCTGATGGTGATTCATACACCCTTAATGTAGGTGACACGATCGTTCTGAAATGTAAAGAGGCTGAAAACACAAGCGATTATGAAACCAAATGGACAGCAAATTCGTATCTTTTTACCGCAACGGGAGCTTATGATGATAGCCGAGCCTGCACTCTGAAAGCAATAAATCCCGGCTCAGGTAGTGTTTATCTTACAGTCGGTGTAGGTGAAAAAGGAAATAGAACGATTAAACAGCATAAAATAGACTTTACGGTAACGGGCGAGGCTCCGACCGGAGCTCCTTCAGGTGGATCTTATGGTGGATCTTATGGCGGTTCATACGGTGGATCTTATGGCTCTGATTTCTGTGGAGCCTGCGGAAACACAGGCAGACTCGATTGCGGTGCTTGCGTCGGAGGATTCACCACAACATCATTTATGGATGTTACAGAAACAAGACCCTGCGGTGTTTCAACCTGCGTAGGTGGCACGAGAGATTGCCCATATTGCTGATAAAATTTAAACCGACTGACTTCAGGTCAGCCGGTTTTTTGTTATTTTCTTAGCTTTTTCAAAGTGGTTTCATTTGCGATGTAAACTCCTGCACAGAGGGCAAGGAGGACAAACGGCATAATCTTGAAAGTAATAAGCGTTGCGGCATAGCCGAAAATGAGCTGAATCGTAAAGCCGATGCCGTAGGCTCCACCCATATGGTATCCCGTCAGGTCAGCAGAGTAGGTCGTGCCGAATCTCTCGGGAACGCTGTGAAGAATACTCGGGAAAATCGGGCCGAAGCCTGTTCCGATAAGAATGAAACCGATAAGAGAAAGCTTTCCTAAAGGAAGAGCGAAAACGATGATACCGAGGAATGATGTTATGATTCCTGCACGGATCAGAGCTTTGTCGTTAAGCTTCATTGAAGCAAAACCTGCGATGATTCTGCCAAGCATAATTCCACCGAAGTAGAGAGAAATCCATTTTGCTGCTTCATCCGGAGCAATCAGAAAAGTGTTGACTGCGTAGGTTGCACCCCAGGTGCCGATTGAAAATTCCATTCCGCAGTAAAGACCCATTGAAAGGATGCTTGTTAAAACACCTTTTATTTTAAGCAGGTCAAAGAGCTTTGCACTTTTTGCTTCAGATTCACTTTCATCTTTTTTGATGCTCTTTTCAAACTTGTCCCATTTTCTGACGAAAAGGAAGATTACGAGTGCGATTGAAAGCTGAAGTATTGCTACGATACGGTAACCCATTCGCCAGCTGCTGAGCTCATCAGAAAGGAAAGCTGACATTATCAGTGGGCTTATCGTAACGCCGAGACCCCAGCAGCAGTGAAGCCAGTTCATATGGCGTGCCTCGTAATGAAGAGAGACGTAATTGTTAAGACCCGTGTCGATAGCTCCTGCACCGTAGCCGAGGACGACGGCAAAAAGCATCATAACAACGATGTTGGGTGAAAAGCTCATTCCGACAAGTGCCGCAACCGTCATAAATGTTGAAACGAGAGTAACCTTAGCTGTTCCGAATTTACGAAGCATCTTACCTGCGACGAAGCTGACACCACCTGTGCAGATACCGGTTATAATGCCGTAATAGGAGGCGAAGCTTTCGCTCACACCAAGATCAAGATGAGTAACGGGCCATGCTGCACCGAAAAGTGAGTCGGGCAGACCGAGCGAAACAAAAACTATATAGATAACAATGAGAATAGCTGTCATTTTTTTATTCCTTATTTATATTGGTAAACCCTTACATAATCAACGATAAATTCAGCAGATTCGTCCGTGTCCATGCTCATTTTGCCGACGCCGTGACGGTCAGCCCATGCAACACCGTTTTCTCCTGCAACCTCGCAGGAAAGAATGAGATATTCGAGATTCTGCGAAACTCCACCCTTGGAGAGTCTGCCTGTTTCAATTCCGTTGATGTAAAAGATGTATTCGCTTTCATTCCATTCAAGGCCGTAGGTGTTGAATTGCTCATAAGGGTTATCTACCCACCATTTTCCGATGCTTGCGCTTTGCTGACCTTCACCGTAGCCGTCATAATGGATGCCGCTGATAACAGCACCACCGGCTCCCCACCAGTTGTCTTTGTAATACATTGATTCAAAGATGTCAACTTCGGTTCCGTCTTTACCACTGCCGTCAACATTTTCAACCTGAGTGTTCATCATCCAGAAAGCAGACCACATACCGCTTGAAGCCGGAAGAATGGCACGGCATTCGAAATATCCGTAGCACTGTTCAAATTTACTTTTCGTTGTTATGCAGGCAGAATACCAGCCTTCTTTATATACATTTGAATCCGGCCTTGAAGCAAAATAGTCTTCATAATAGTTTTCGGGAGGATCTGTGAAATAAGCCGTTGTTATAACAAGGTTGCCGTCACGGACACTGACCATATCCTCGTGCCAGTAGCCGCCCTTACGCTCAACTTCCCACCAGTTATGGTTCCATTTTGACATATCGAGAGAATCCCCGTCAAATTCATCCTGCCAGACGAGGGTGAATCTTTCTTCAAGCTCAACCTCTTGTCCACTCGGAATTGCTGGCAACTCAATTGCCTGAGGTGCTGTCTGAGAAAAGAGCATGAGGAAAGAAATAATAACTCTTAAAATTTTTGATAAAAACAGAGACATTCTGAAAACCCCTTTCTATTTTTCTGAATTAAGAATATCAAATTTATCGGATTTTTGCAACCTGAAATAAGATTGTTGACATCTTTTTTTTATTTTGATAGTATTAAGGCAACTTTAAAAGGGGTGGGTGTATGGTTTCTCAGATTAAAATGGTTAACGGTTTGCCGACGCTTGAGGTAAATGGCAGGGTAGTTACAGAAATGGCGTATATGACATATAAAACCGCGAACAACCGATACGGAAAGTTTGCAGATGCAGGGATAAAGCTTTATTCCGTCAATCTGAATTTCTCTGAAGCTCCGATTGGTGAAAATGCACCCGTGCTTGTTTTTCAGAAAGGAATCTTTCAGAATGACGAGCCTGATTTTTCAATCGTTGATAAAAATTTTGACGAGATTCTGTCCGTCTGCCCCGATGCTTTTATTTTCCCGAGAGTCAATGTCAACCTCTCACGGGAGTGGGAGAAGGCTCATCCTGATGAGCTTTGCAAATTCGGAATGCATCCCGGCCGTACAAGGGTTTCTCTCGCTTCGGATTTATGGGCGCAGGAGGTTAAAGAAAAGCTTGCGCTGCTCATAGATTACATCGAAAACAGCCGATATGCGCAGAATGTAATCGGTTATCAGATTGCAGGAGAAAATACCGAAGAGTGGCTTCCGTTTGAAGATTACGGCTTTTACGGCAAACGGGCAAAAGAGAAATTTCTTAAGAAATGCGAAGAGAATAATCTTGAAAAGAACGAGGAAAATTATTTCCGCTTTGCTTCGGAGCTGACAGCGCAGAGGATAATTGAATTTGCAACTGTTGCAAAAGAGGCTGTCGATAATCAGAAAATCATCGGTGCTTTTTACGGCTACACAATCGGCTGTCCGCACAGGGTGAACTGTCACCTTGCGCTCAACAAGCTGCTTGAAAGTGACAAGATAGATTTCCTGTGTTCGCCGCTTATTTATGTTCACGCAAGGCAACCGGGACTCGATCCGTACCCGATGGTGCCGATTGATTCGCTCGCTCTTCACGGCAAACTTTATTTTTCAGAGAACGATATCCGTACGCATCTTTCCCGACCGCCGAGCCCTCATCCCCGTTATTCAATGCCGATATGGTTCGGTCCAGGTAGAGAAACGAGCATTGAGCAGATAAAGCTGAATTTCTGCAGAGCCTTCACTCACGGCCACGGAATGTGGTGGTTTGATATGTGGGGTGGCTGGTACGATGATGCAGAGATGATGGATAATTTTTCAAAAATGCAGAAAATCTGTGAAAAAGGAATGGACAAAAAATCTTCCGATGTCGCAGTTTTTACGGATGAAAACTGTTACTTTGCACTCAGAGGTCATAAAAATATCATCTGGAATATCTGTAATTCAATCGGTCTATCTGGAGTTATGTACGATATTTTTCTTGCTTCGGACTTTGAGAAGGTATATGATAAGTACAAGGTCTGCGTTTTCGTTCAGCCGAATGAAACAGAGCTTATGAACAGATGCATAAAAACAGCCAAGGAAAACAAAAAAACTGTAACGGTCATAACAGACAATGACGAAGTGGATTACGAAATTTTCAAAAAGTTTTTTGAGGATAACGGAATAGCCGTCCCGACGAAGCAGAAGGCTGTTGTCTATTTGTCGGAAAAGCACATTGTTTTCTACGCGCATGAAAAAGGGGAATACGATTTTTCTTTTGACGGCAAAAAAACATTTACGGATATTTTTTCGGGTGAAGAAATTTCTTTCCCGATAGAAATAAAAAAGACAACCTGCTTATTGTTTGAAAGGAGCTAATTTATGATTTTTCAGAAAATATGGGCAATTCTCACATTGCCGGTTTTATTAATTACAATGCTTACGACGCCTCAGGCGAGAGATACCGAAACGGCAGATTTCGTTTCAAGCCATACATACATTCTCTTTGATGCGCTTACGATGGGTCAGGGCATAACAACAGATGGTGAGTATTATTATGTAAGTGGTTCAATAACAGCTCTCAATCTTACAGCATTGGCAAAGATTGATGTTGACACTATGAAAAAGGTAGACACCAAAATAAATCCTCTGCCTGAAAAATGTACTGACAGAGGCAACAACCACATCGGTGGTATCAGCTGGTACAACGGCAAGATCTATGCTCCCGTTGAGGGTGGCGACGAGTGCTACGCCTGCATAGTTGTTTTTGATTGCGAAACGCTTGAGCCGACGGGTGAGGTTTATGATCTTCCCAATGAGCTTTATGATGACGGTGTGCCATGGTGTGCGGTTGATACCGAAACAGGATATCTCTATGCATCAAAGTGGACGGATATTGATACAATCCGTGTTTATGATACTAACAATTCAATGAAGCATGTGCGTGATATCGATCTCAAGGGTATGGAGATGATTCATCGCATTCAGGGCGGTGAGTTTTATAAAGGCAAGCTCTATCTTTCTGAGGATTGTGAAAATAACGGCACGATGGAAAACATCCTTGAAGTGAATGTAAACACAGGCGAGGTAAGAGTTGCAGCGCAGAGAGATGTCGGCGGAGACAATATTGAAGCCGAGGGTCTGACTTTCCTCGAAAGTGAAAACGGAGCAGTTATGCATGTGCTTGACTATAACAGGGCCGTAGGTATAATCGTAAGACATTATAAGGTTGATTTCTGAAAACAATAAAAAAACAAAGGAGCAGAAGGTTGATCTTCTGCTCCTTGATTTTTAGCTTGCGTAGTTGACGTCGATGTTGTTTGTGATGGTGTTTTTGGTAATGATCTGACCGTCTTTGATTGCAAATACATTCCAGATAACACCGTCGCCGCCGGAAGCGGGAACATTATACTCTGCGATGAGGTTATTGCCCTGCTCGATTGTTACCTTTGCTCCTGATGATGCCAGATTTCCTGAACCTTCAAAACGATGAACAAAGAAGTAGTAGGGTTTGCTGTTAGTTGTTGTGAGGGTTATGTGCTCAGGTCCGTAGCTGTCTACATCGTCATAGTCAAGCTGGCAGACCATCTTGCCGTTTTCATATCCTTCTCGTATATCAAAGAAAATATGCTGTTCATTTCCACTCGGGCTCTTGTTGTAAAGATGAGCGTCGAGGTCGTGCGGATTTTCGTTCCAGGTGAGAGTAATCAGATAGTCGTTACCTGAGATAACCGGAGTGATGGTTCCGTTCTGGTTGTCTGTTGTGGTTTTCTGAACAACGATGTTGAAGTTTGAGCTTGAGAAGCCATCCTTTGTAGCAATAACGGTATAGTTTCCGAGGGGGAGGGACAGGGTGTAATTACCGTTGCTGTCCGTTGTTGCAGTTTTAACGGTGCTACCTGAACCGCTTGTATTGTTCCAGTCTTTCTTAACTGTAAGGGTAACGCCTGCAACACCTTCCTTGGTAAGAGAGTTGAAAATCATACCGGTTGCCGTTCCTGTTTCGCTGGCAGAACCTGCGATAAGCAGGAATGTTTCCATATATACGGTCTGGTTAACGGTAACGGTTGCATAGGAGCTGAAATCAATATAGCCCGAGCTTGTGATTTTTACTGAATAGTCACCTTCGGGAAGGTTTACGGAATAGTTACCTGATGCGTCTGAAACTGCAGTAAGAACAGCTTCAGTGCCTTTATAAACGGTTATCGAAGCACCGGGTATTGCAGTAACACGGTCGGTCGCTTTACAGATTTTACCTGAAAGAGTACCCGTCGGAACACTTTCGAGGTAGATCTCCTGAGAAGTGTCTGACCCTGCATCCATATCAAAGTTCAGCTCGAGGTCTTTATAACCTGCGCAGGAAACTTCAGCTCTGTAAGTGCCCTCAGGAAGGACGATTGCAAAATTACCTGACGGGTCGGTCGTGATAGTAGAGATGTGTGAAGAGCCGTTGTAGATTTTGATAGTTGCACCTGAGATACCTGCTGAATGGTCGGAAACCTTGCTGACTTTACCGTAAAATCTTCTGTCGTCAGCAGAAGTTGTGGTTTCTGTAGTAGGTGCTTCGGTTGTAGTGGGCTGAGTTTTGTCGCCCCAGTTGAGGTCAACCTTGTCAACAGCTTCCGGGTTATCGTTATCAACAACTATATCAATGATGATTATGACAACAAATGTCTTATCAGCATTCGGTGATGTTGACGGTACGGTTGTGGTTGTTGTGGTTGTTGTTGAGCCTGATGTCGAAACAGTTACCTGAGAGGACGGAACCGGCTGTGTTCTTGATGAAGTAATATCCTTGAGCGTGATTCTGTAGCTACCGTCATCAAGCTTGAGCTTGTATATACGGTCTCTTGATGTTTCCTTGAAAAGCTCGGTCTTTGAACTGATATTTTTCAAAGAGTTGCCAAGGTGGAATCTTTCAACCTTGATTTCATATTCTTCGGCAGGGAATTTCTCTGCATCGTAAACCTGAAAATCAGTTTCACCCTTGAGGATGGGGAAATCATCTATGTATAAAACTCCTTCACCTTCAAGCTCATTTTTATTTTTGATTCCGAATATTGCTGAGTAAATGCCTGCTGCAAGAACGGCAACAACAAGAACGGCTGCTGTTATGCGAAGGCCGATGTTGCTTTTCTTCTTTTTGGCTTTTGGCTCCTTTTTCTGAGGAGGGGGCGCAACGGGAGGTTGTGCCTGCTGCTGTATGGGAGGCTGAGGCGGCATCGGACGAGGAGGCATTGGCTGAGATTGTCTTTGCTGCGGGAGAGTAGTGTATTCTCTCGGAGGCTGTTTGTTTGCTGTGGGATTTCCTGACAATTGTGTGAATTCCCTTGTTTCCTGCTGTGCTTTAGGAGGCACGGACGAGGGGTTAACGGGTGTTCCGCAACCTGCACAGAAGCGCATGTTTTCGGCAATGGGTTTACCACATTTTGCACAGAACATATAATCACCCTTTCTTTGTGAATAATTTCATTATAAATGTTGAAACTCTTTATTTCAATATTTTTTTTGCTTATAGTTAAATATAGTTTACTTTTTTGTTGATTTGGTGTATAATTCTTCTGTAAAGGAGGAATGTCTCTATGAGAAATTCGGTAAAAAGAATCATTTCAATTTTAATGGTGGTAGTTATTATGGCAAGTGTTTCATTAAGCTCTTTGGCTGCAGATGTCAACACGACGGCAAAAGCTCTTCAGTTCAATGAGGATGGCAAATTCAGAATTATGCATGTTACGGATACTCATCTTGAGGATGACAATGTTGATGCGTCAGTCTGGCTTATCGCTCAGGCTTGCGACAGGGAAAAGCCGGACCTCGTTGTTGTAACGGGCGACAATGTCCTTAACTGTGACGATGCAAGCAAGACCAAGGGATATATCGACAAGCTTATGTCTGTTTTTGAGGAAAGAAACATCCCCACAGCAGTAACATTCGGCAACCACGACTCAGAAGTGGGCGCAATGTCCCGTGAGGACCTTATGGCATACTATAATACATATTCCTGCTCTGTTTCGATAGATGACGGCCCGTCACTTTCAGGCTGTGGCACATACAACATCCCTGTTATGTCTTCCGACGGCTCAAAGGTTAAGTTTAATGTATGGGTGTTTGACTCAGGCGACTATGACGGTGAAGGTCATTACGGCAACGTAAAGGCAGATCAGGTTGAATGGTACAAGCAGAAGTCAGACGAGCTCAAGGCTGCAAACGGTGGCGAGGTTGTTTACTCTGTTGTTTTCCAGCATATTATCGTGCCTGAGGTTTACGATGCACTCAAAAAGGTTGAAAACAAAAAGCTCTTCTCTTTTGAGCATATAATCAATAAGGGCGAATACTATATGTTTGATCCGAATGGTACAAACTTCGGTACACTCAACGAGACTCCTTGCAGCGGATATTACAACGACGGTCAGTTTGATGCGATGGTTGAGAAGGGCGATGTTCTCGCAATGTACACAGGCCACGACCATACAAACGGCTTCGGAGTAAGACATAAGGGTATTGATATCAGCAACACTGTCAGCTCCCGTTACAACGGAGATGCTTTCTCTTCACAGTACGGCTACAGAATTATTGATATCGATGAAAACGATACATCAAAGTATACATCACGAGTTGAGCATTGGTACGATATGTTTACTCTCGAGGATATCGACAACCTTCGCAAGGCAGGCGATGATTTCGGTTGGAAACTCGCTCTTGATGTTGATTTCAGAGGCTTCTTCCAGAAGGGCTTTGATGTGATTTCAAGAAGGCTCGTTTCAATCTTCTCAGGCAGACAGATCACTTACGCAGATTGATTTTAAAGGCAGTTGACGATTTTTCGTTGACTGCCTGTTTCTTTTTTAGTATACTCTAATTGTTAATTATAAAAAAGAACGAAAAGAGGTTTCGTTATGGTAAAGATTATCAGCATTCTTGTTTCAATTCTTATGTTTATTTCTCCCGATCTGGTTATGTTTCTTGATCTGCCGAAAATTCCGTCAGGTCAGGAGCTGAATCTTGATGAAAGATTTGTCCTCGTCTGGGAGGATGATTTTAACGGCGACAGCCTTGATACTGAAAAGTGGAACGACAGACAGTCTGTTGACACTCTTCATTGGGGACCTGTCCGTAAGGGTGGCTACTGGCACAAGGATATGATTTCTGTCAGAGACGGAAACCTTATTATTTCAACACGGTATATGGAAAACGGACTTGAGGGCGAAACCTACGGCTCACCGGATAGCTATGGCCCCGGATATTACACAGGTGCTATCGCTACGCAGGGTAAGCACGATTTCCTTTACGGCTATTTTGAATGCCATGCAATTCTTCCTCCTGCAAGGGGAATGTGGGCTGCTTTCTGGATGATGAATGGTGAAGTTTACAACGTCAACAACTCGGGCGAGGACGGCACGGAGGTTGATATCTTTGAGTCAATGTATTATAAAGATCATTGGTGGGGCGCAGGTGATGCTGTTATCGGTGGTATCCACTATGACGGCTACGGTCCTGACAGTAAGGGCGACAGCGTAGGTAAATATCTTACAGGAAACAATCCTTATAAGAATTTCAATACTTACGGCCTTGAATGGAATGAAAACGAATACATTTTCTATATCAACGGTGTTGAAACCGGAAGGATTTCAACGGGTGGAGTCAGCAAAAATCCCGAATATCTTATTCTCTCCTGCGAGGTTGCAGGTGATAACGGTATTGCTTACGCAGACCGTCACGGTACGGGTAAGATTGATATCAAAGAGGGCGAGTCAGCAGATTTCATCGTTGACTATGTCAGAGTTTATCAGTACAAATAAATTTAAGGTGATTTTATGAAAAAGTTTTTATCAATTCTTCTTTCGATAATATGTCTTTTCTCTTGCCTCTGCATAGGTGCAGCGGCAGAGAGTGACAAAGGATATATAATCGTAACAGACACAGTTTCTGCAAACAGTGGCGTTGATGTTTCTGATGAAATTCAGGCAATAATTGATGAAAACCCTAACAGAACAATTTTCTTCCCTGACGGTGAATATCTTGTTTCAAAGCCGATTTATACTCCTGCAGAGCCGACGAAGAGCGTTTCTCTTGAGCTTTCTGATTTTGCAATAATCAAAGCAACGGGCGAATGGCAGCAGGGTGAGGCAATCATCCAGCTTGGAGGGAAAAATCCTGCAAATGATACTCATACACCCGGTAGCAACTATTCACTTGAGGGTGGTGTGATTGACGGAAACGGAATTGCAAACGGTATATCAATCAACAGTGGCAGAGAAACAGCTGTCCGTGACACTTCAATCAAAAATACCGTTGTCGGTCTTCATATAATGTATGGTGCAAACAGCGGCTCATCAGATGCAGATATAACGGGAATCAACATTATCGGCACGGGAAAAACAGACTCCGTCGGCATTCTTCTTGAAGGTTTGGATAATACGATTACCAATGTGCGCATCGGAAATGTTTTCACGGGTGTCCACATTAAATCTGCAGGCAATATACTTCGCAATGTCCATCCTCTTTATTATTCAGATTATACTGACTATCAGAACAGCTGCGGTTTTCTCATCGAGGCAGGAAATAACTGGCTCGACTATTGCTACAGCGATCAGTTTGCAATCGGTTTCAGAATGACAAACAACGATAGAAACACTCTTCACGATTGCTTTTGCTACTGGTATTCAGGCGGAGAAAATGTGCAGACGGGCATCAAAGCAGACGGTGAGTTCAATTCAATCGTAACAAACTTCAACGCAGGCTTCCATTCCGATGCAAAGGAATGTTATCTTTTAACATTTAAAAAGCCCGGCGGTGACGGCTCGATTGAAAATATAACGGTGAATGAAAACCGCTTGTCAAGTATCGCTTATAAACTGTATTCAAAAGACGCAAACATCTTTGAAAAATTCTTTGCAATCTTCAGCTGGATTTTCGAAACAATATCAATGAGATAAAATGAAGAAGCAGGTACGAAAACCGTACCTGCTTAATTTTATTTATAGTATCTGTCTGTTCTTTTAAGATAATCAATGAGCATCATCGTCCAGTCGGTCTGAATGAAATCGACATTTTTGTCTGCGATCCATCCCCAACCGTCGTCCTCGGAAACAGTCAGAGCAGTATCATCGCTGTGACCTCCGCAGAGCTGCTCTTTTCTGTTATAAATAATAGAGTTCATCCAGACGAGTTTGCCGTCCTTGTGCATCTTCTCGATGAAGGCTTCCTGCGCAATTTCTGCACTGTCCTTTGCAAACACACATTCAACGCCGACATAGTTTATGTTTCTCTTCATAAGAGCCTCGTGCGAAGGGTGAGTGTCTTTGACGATCGGCATAAATTGAAGCTCAGGGCAAAGTCCCTCAAGAACTTTTAAAACCTTTTCATTAACAGAACTTTTAACGAGAACCTGATCAACCATATCGTGGTGCTTGATTGCGTTGTAAATTCTTTTCGGGTTGCTCCAGAATTTATCAATGTTGATAAAGCAACGACCCTTGAACTCTTCAAGAAAATCATCAAAGCTTGCGATTTTAAACTGCGTCGGAGTGTTGTCTGTATTGACATAGCGAAGCTTCTTTACTGCGCTGTGGTTAAGAAGAGGTATGTAAACAGGCATATTAAGATGGGGGATTTCCATTCCCGGATGAAAGAGGATGAGTTGGTTGTCAAGAGTGTTGCTGACATCAACTTCAATCATATCTGCACCCTGCTTCAGGGCGATTTCATAAGATGCAAGAGTGTTGCAGGGGATGTTTCCTCCCGATACACCTCTGTGAGCAACTATGAGGATATTTTCTTTTGCTTTTTCCTGAAGTGAAAAATTCATTTTTAACAGTCCTTATTTATTTTCGAAAATTGTTTTGACTAAATCGGGGCGTCTTGTTGTGATATTATCGGGAGAGAGAGCAAGGATGCGATTGATATCCTCTTCGCTGTTTGCCGTCCAGATTGAAACAAGAAGTCCCTTCTCGTGAAAGAGTTCAACGAGCTTTTTGGTTGCATTTTTTTTGTTGAAATTTATTCCGACGGCACCGCAAGCGGAAACCTTCTCTGCGAGCTCTTCAAGATATTTTTTTGTCTGGAATTTTCTGACCTTGGTGTTGAGATAGTAGGGGACACCGGGGCTCTTTGTGTTTACGGCCTCGCAGTGCTTCTTCTCAATTCCGGTGTAAAAAAATCTTTCGGATACTCCGCATTTTTCTGCAAGAGGTTTCACAACCTCAAGATGGCTCGTGTCTTTGACATCAACATTGATGAGAAGATTTTCAAAAGAAGCCAGCTTTTTAAAAGCTTCTTCAAGAGTGATTTCGTTTCCGATGGGCTTATCGTGCGAAAGCACAGCTGTACCGTCTTTGGTGAAACTCAGGTCAAATTCGACGATGTCTGCGCCATATTCTGCGGCAACATCTATTGATTCAAGTGAATTGTCTTTGGTGTCTACGCACCCTGTGTGTGCCGTGTAGGTTAATCTTTTTCCGGGCTTTGGAATGATGTTCATAAATACCTCCCGAGGCAGTTGATTTTTAAAGTTTTTCTATTCCTGAATCGCGTTGAGCGTTTACAAGATTATCGTCAATCTTCAGAATATTTGTCGTATCACGGACGCTTTTTTTGAAATTCTGCGGAGTTCTGAAAAAGGTATCAAAAAACCTTACAATCCAGAAAAGAGGAAGAAGGATGATGCATTTTTTCAGAACGGGATATCTGGTCGTCATAAGCTCTTTGCCGGGGAAAACGGTAATAAACCATTTCTTGATTTTTGTAGCCTTGATCGAACCCTGACTGTCGTTTATAAATTCGTTGAGCAGAGGGGCGTTTTCGTCACCGTAAACTCCTCCTGAAACGATGTAGGATGAAACTGTATCGTATTCACCGTTGAAATCTTCCGAGTACCAGTCATCTGCGATTTTTTCAATCTTTTTTCCGAAAACAAGAAGGTTGATTTTTTCAAGCTCCGTGTCAATGTAGCCGTAGTTCATATCGGGATATGCCTTACGGTAAACATAAAGATCAAGCAGGCTGCGTATGCCCGTACCACCGTAACGGTAATGCTTTGCGATGTGAGCTATGAGAAAGATGTATAAATCTTCGTGCGAAAGCTCGTAACGGTAAGAATACCCTTGAGAAAGCTTTGCTCTGCCGAAGCCTTTACCGAAATAGCTGCTCAGCGTCTCGTGCTTTTCATTAACCATTGAACGGTGAAATTCAATGTAAGCATTTCCTCTTTCTACATTTGAGTGAAGGTCTCCCTCTGCACAGCTCGTGAATCCGTCTGCAACGAAAGCTGCAACGATTTCCTCGCATCTTTCTTCTTCAATAAGAAGGTCGAGGTCGCCCATCGTACGCATATCGGGAGAAGGGTAGAGATTTTTGACAATATAGCCTTTCAGGGGCATATGCTTTGCCTTCATCTCTTCAAGCTTGTCCATCGCATCGCAGGCTTCAATTTCCTGCTGCGCCTCAACGATGACCTTCTGCATACGGAATTCCTTGAGATATTTCATCGTTACGGCATCAGGCTTGTTCTTGAGCTTTTCGCAAGCATAGGCGACGATATTCAGCACGCTTTGCTTTTTTGAAAATTCAATTATGCTTTCCCAACCGATGCTTTCATCCTTTTCTTTCGGTTGAGTGCCGTTGATGACTGAAGCGACGAGACCGATAACGCAGGTGCTTACCGCTTTGTCATAATCAATATTTATCTGAGACATAAAGCACCTCCGTCAATTGACATTTTTCTTGCCTTGTGATAACATTAGTGGGTCAGGGGGTCTGAAAATGATTTATAACTATATAAGATGGGCAGCGGGAATTTTTATCTTTTTCTTGGCTCTGGTTATTCTTATGATGATAACGAAAAAGACGGGCAAATCTGCCTTGATTTCAGCTTTTATAGCCATAATTCTTGTCGCTGTTTCGCTGTTTGTACCTTTTGAAAATTATTTCTATTCATTCCCCACGGTTGAGCAGGCTTTTTCTTACCGTTACCATGAAGAGCTGCTGACTTACGCTGAATGCGATGAAGGCGTTCTCTGCGTTGCCCGACGCGACGATATGAATTATTTTTACTACTCATTCCCGAAGGGTGACGAGGGATACAAGCTTCCCAAAAGTGTAACCAAAACTACGATGACACGCTCAAGTGTTCAGGGTGTATATCTTTTTGAAACCTTTGAAAGCCAGACGATAATCCTCACTCAGGTTCTTGACTCTGCATATAAAGGAGAGGCTTTCACACCTTGCAAGAATGGTTATTATTCATACACCGTAATTGATGGTGCAGTTGATTACTCTGCTCTTACCTGCAAGGGCGAAAGAGTGTCGCTTGTATAAAATATTCAGGCATTGTCGCAGTTTTCTGCGGCAATGTTTTTTATCTTTATAAGTATGATATCACAACA
>JAZORX010000313.1:0-7979 GCA_045656845.1 Acutalibacteraceae bacterium
TTTATAAAAGACGCACAACAGCATAGGGTTTATAGCTTTACTCATAATTGCAATTATGAGTAAAGCTATAAACCCTATGCTGTTGTGCGTCTTTTATAAAACAATACACAGCGATATGATAAATCCTAAAATGACCAAATCTATGTCTTATTATACACCGAGAATGAGTCGAGTAAAAAGATGGGACAAGGTTGTAATGTTCGGTGTCCAGATGTTTTGTAAAACATGGCTTATTGATTATTTCAATGAAAATTTCTTTAATCTTCCAGAAGACGAAGTTGTAGAAGAATACACTCGTGTGCTCGACGCAACTCTCGGCAAAGGAATTTATGGAGTTGAAAAAATTAAAAAACTTCATCAGTTAGGTTATCTTCCGATTGAAATCATTGCTCTTCCTGAAGGTACAATGGTTCCCGTGCATGTACCGATGTTCGGAATCACAAACACACATGATGATTTTGCGTGGTTACCTCAGGCTCTTGAAAGCTTGATTTCTGCTGAAATGTGGTATCCGCAAATTACAGCTACAGTAGGTAAAACTTATCGCGATATTGTAAATAAATATTACGCAGAAACAGTTGAGGACAGCGTTCCTCGTGCACGTGCACTTGGTGCTTTTGACTTCCGTGGTGATATGTGTGTTGACGCTGCACTTAAAGCAGGTGCCGGCTGGTGCTTATCTTTCTTGCTGACAGCAACCGTTCCTGCAATTCCATACCTTGAAAAAATGTTTAACTGCGATTGCACAAAAGAACCTGTTGCTTTCGGCTCAGTTTCGACAGAGCATTTCGTAATGTGTTCTAACTACGCAGTTGACGGTGATGAAATTACATTTCTTCGCAGAATGCTTACGGAGCTTTATCCAAATACGAGTTTCTCTTGCGTTCTTGACAGCTACGATTACTGGAATGTTATTGACAATATTCTTCCTCAGCTTCACGATGAAATTTTAGCCCATAACGGTTGTATGCTTATGCGTGGTGACTCAGGCGATTGTGTTGAAGTTGTTACAAAAACTGTTTTCAAACTCTGGGAACAATTCGGAGGAACAATAAACTCAAAGGGATACAAAGTTCTTGATCCGCATGTAAAAGCTATTTATGGCGACAGTATCACTGTTCAGCGTTGCGAAGAGATTTACGAAATACTCAAACAAAACGGTTTTGCCAGCTCTAATGTTGCTCTTGGTGTAGGTTCATTCTCTATGCACTGCATTGAAGAAGATGATATACTCAAACCGTTCACGAGAGATACATTCAGCTCTTGTATCAAGGCTTGCTATGCAGAGGTTGACGGACAGTGTTACCCCGTATTCAAAAACCCAAAAGATGGTGGGTTCAAGAAGAGTCAGAAAGGTCTCTGCTATGTTTATGAAGAAGATGGTGTGTTAAAATATAAAGACGAATATACATCTGAAAATATTCCTGAGGGTAACCTTCTTGAAACTGTTTTCAAAGATGGTAAAATGGTTAAAGATTATACTTTGGATGAAATCAGACAACGTCTTAATGGAGGAGATTTTTAATGTTTAATGCAGAAAAAATAAAAAATGAATGCGTTCAGTGGATTCGTGATTTTTTTGTTAAAAACGGAAACGATTGCAAAGCTGTGATCGGTATTTCAGGCGGCAAAGACAGTTCTGTTGCGGCTGCGTTGTGTGTTGAAGCTCTCGGTAAGGAACGTGTTGTAGGTGTACTTATGCCACAGGGTGAGCAGCACGATATTGACAAAGCCTTTATGCTCGTCAATCACCTGGGAATAAAACACTATGTTGTGAATGTTAAAGATGCTGTTGACAGTATCCTTAAAGCTTTCCCGGAAGATCTTGAACCAACATCTCAGACAATTCAGAATATACCGCCAAGAATAAGAATGTCAACTTTATACGCCATTTCACAGAGCGTAAACGGCAGAGTATGCAACACTTGCAACCTTTCGGAGGACTGGGTGGGCTATTCCACACGCTATGGTGATTCTGTGGGCGATTTTTCACCTATGTCTAACCTCACTGTTGCAGAAATTAAAGAGATCGGTCATCTGTTAGGTCTTCCTGCTGAACTTGTCGACAAAACTCCTATTGACGGTCTTTGTGGAAAAAGTGACGAAGAAAACCTCGGCTTCACTTACGCAATGCTTGATAAATATATCAGAACAGGTGAGATAGAGGACGCTGAAGCAAAAGAAAATATCGACAGACGTCATAAAGCAAATCTGTTTAAATTGCAGCTGATGCCTGCTTTTGTACCTGATATCGAGGTTAAAGCATAAAAGCCACGCATCCACTCGCTGTAACAGTAATAATATTGCATACGATAATCTTGTGAAAAGAATTGACATTTGTAAGTTCTTGCATAATTTGAATTGATTATTATTTGTAACGCTACTTGTTAAAAGACGATTTGTATTAAATAGCATAGTTAATGTTGTCAGATCTCCGGTACCCGATAGGGTGTCGGAGATTTTTTGTATTAAAAATTGCCTTTCTACTTGCGTTTTTCGGCTATAACTCATATAATGAATATCAATAATTTATCAGGAGGATAATAGCAATGAGCATCAAAGTACCTGAACCTATCAATCCGGTTCCTGCAAAAATGAGAGAATATATGGATAATATTCTCGCTAAAACCGATAATGAGGATATTAAAAAGCTTTTTAATAATACATTCGTTAATACATGGACGACAACTATTCAGATAAGCGAAGACGATGCGTTCGTCATAACGGGAGATATTCCTGCAATGTGGCTTCGTGATTCGGCTGCTCAGGTTAAGAATTACCTTCCGATAATGCCGGACTGCGAAGAAATCAGGTCTGTTGTGTCAAAGGTTATTGCCCGTCAGATGCATTCCATTCTTATGGATCCTTATGCGAATGCATTCAATTTTGAAGGCAACGGTCACGGACACACTGATGATATCACAGATATGAGCCCATGGGTGTGGGAGCGTAAGTACGAAATAGATTCACTTTGCTATGCGATACATCTTGCTTATCAGTATTATAAAATAACTGACGATAATGCAATGTTTACGGATGAGTTTAAAAAGGCGATGGAACTTATCTTAAATACATGGAAAACAGAGCAGAATCACGAAAATTCACCTTATCGTTTTACCCGTCATAATTGTCCGTACAGTGACACACTTCATAACGAGGGTAAGGGTAATCCGGTTGCTCACACGGGTATGACATGGTCAGGGTTCAGGCCGAGTGATGATGCCTGTGTTTACGGGTATCTTGTTCCGGCTAATATGTTTGCTGTTGTGGCTCTTAAGGAAATGGCGGAAATGGTTGTTGCAGGTTATGGCGACGAAGGACTGGCAGAGAAAGCTTTGTCTTTGCGTGCGGAAATAGATGAGGGCATAAGAAAGTATGCAATCATTGAAACGGAAGAGTTCGGAAAAGTTTATGCATATGAGGTGGATGGCCTCGGCAATACACTTTTTATGGATGACGCAAATGTGCCTTCGCTTGTTTCTGCTCCGTATCTTGGCTATTGTGGTATCGATGACGAGATTTATCAGAACACAAGAAAAATGCTCCTTTCAAAAGCCAATCCGTATTATTTTGAAGGAAAAGCAGCTAAAGGAATCGGCAGTCCGCATACTCCTGAAAATTATATCTGGCATATTGCTCTTGCGATGCAGGGTCTTACTACCAATGATTTGCAGGAGAAAAAGATGCTCCTTGATTATATATTGTCAACTCACGCAGGTGAGTGGTATATGCACGAAGGCTTCAATGTGGATAATCCGGATGAATTTACAAGAGTCTGGTTTGCATGGGCAAACACAATAGTGAGCGAGTTTATGATTGATTGCATAGAAAAGAATGTGATTTAATAAATAATAATGACGAAAAACAGTTAACACCAAGTTAAAAAACTTGGTGTTTTCTTTTCCGGTTGTTGTTTTAGTTGTTTCTGAAGTTGACAATTTTTTTTAGTGTGATAAAATTAAATTTGATAAAGAAATACTTTATCGCAAATTTGGTTATTGATAGGGGAGTCAAAAATGGCAGGAAATCTTGTTTATGGTATCAAAGATAAGCCTAAATTCAGCCAGATGATAGTTTTTGCTTTTCAGCAGTTGCTTGCAATCATGGCGGCTACGATTGCAGTTCCTACGATTGTAGGAAATGGGATGTCCATTTCAGCGGCACTTTTCGGTGCAGGTGTAGGTACACTTGTTTACCAGATCTTCACTAAGTTCCGGAGCCCTGTGTTCCTTGGTTCATCCTTTGCATTTATAGGTTCTATGTTCGCTGCATTTGCAGGCGGTGTGTCGATGAGTCTTGGTTATCTTGGTCTTCTGATCGGTGCAGCTTTTGCAGGTCTGGTTTATGTGATAATTGCTTTGGTTGTAAAATTTGTCGGCGTAGGTTGGATCAATAAATTAATGCCTGCTGCAGTTATCGGACCGACAGTTGCTCTTATCGGTCTTTCTCTTGCTTCAGCAGCCGTAAACGATGTTTTTTCATACGGTCCTAAGAATGATGACGGCAGTGCGTTTGTTATGTCGACAAGTATCTGGATATCTCTTATCTGCGCATTGGTTACGCTTGTTGTGGTAGTTCTTTGTGCTACCTACGGAAGCAGAATGACTAAGCTTATTCCCTTTATTATAGGTGTTGTTGCAGGATATGTCGTAGCGCTTGCTTTTACGGGAATCGGTTATGCTGTAGGAAACGATGCATTTAAAGTAATAGACTTTACTCCTTTTAAAAATCTCGTTTCGGACGGTGTTGGATTAAACACTTTTGTAGCTGTTCCGCAATTCACTTTCTTCGAGGCTTTTAAGGGTATAAAAGATTTTGAAGCAAGCTATCTTGCAACAATTGCAGTAGCATATGTTCCTGTTGCGTTTGTAGTGTTTGCAGAGCACATTGCAGACCATAAAAATCTTTCCAGTATTATCGGCGAAGACCTTCTTGAGGAGCCGGGACTCCACCGTACACTTCTTGGTGACGGTGTAGGCTCTGTTTTCGGTGCTTTGTTCGGCGGTTGCCCGAATACAACTTACGGTGAATCTGTTGGTTGTGTCGCAATCACAAGAAATGCTTCAGTCGCAACGATTACAACGACTGCGTTTATAGCTATTCTTATTTCTTTCATATCACCGTTTGTAGCTTTCCTTGATTCTATTCCGGGTTGTGTTATGGGTGGCGTTTGTATTACTCTTTACGGCTTTATCGCTGTTTCGGGTCTTAAGATGGTTCAGAAGGTCGATCTTGAAGATAATGCAAATATCTTCACAGTTTCTGTTATACTTATCTGTGGTATTGGTGGTATGGCGATGTCCATAGGTAAGGTTACACTCACATCAATTGCCTGCGCATTGATTCTCGGAATTATAGTAAATATTCTTTTAACAAAATTCAAAAAAGACAAATCAAAAGATTGATACAGGAGACATAAATATGAAAGATTACGAAAATGTTGTTATATTCGATCATCCACTTATCCGTCATAAGATTGCTATCTTACGCGATGAGCGCACAAGTATGAAGGAATTCAGAGAGCTTGTGGAAGAAATCACAACTCTTATGACCTACGAATGTCTTAAAGAGGGCGTTCAGACAACTGAGATAGAGGTTAAGACACCTCTTGAAACCTGCACACAGACGGTGGTTGCAGATAATTCGGTTGTTATTGTCCCGATTCTCCGCGCCGGTCTCGGTATGGTCAACGGCATACACGTGCTTTTCCCGTCTGCAAGAGTCGGACATATCGGTATGTACAGAAACGAAGAAACTCTTATGCCCGAAACTTACTATTGTAAATTGCCCGATGGCATTGAAAATAAGCTCGTGTTGGTCGTTGACCCGATGCTTGCAACAGGTGGCAGTGCCAGCGATGCTATCAGACTTCTTAAAGATAAAGGTTGTAAAGATATAAAGTTTATGGCAATTATTGGTGCGCCTCAGGGTGTATCAAAGGTTGCTGAAGATCACCCCGATGTTGATATCTATGTTTCAACGCTTGACAGAGGGCTCAACGAAAACGGATATATTCTTCCCGGTCTTGGCGATGCGGGAGACAGACTCTTCGGAACAAAATAATTCAGACGATGAAACCAAGTCGGATGGCTTGGTTTTTTCTTTTATGCAAATTCGGCAAAATAGCATATTGAAAATTCCGGATTTTATTGTATAATATTATTAAGAAATTAAGAACGGTGGGGTAGTATGATAAGAACAATATTTTCGTTTATTCTTACAATGATTCTGTTGGTAACAAATCTTGTTTCTTCTAATATACCGGGAAATGTTCCGGAGGCTGAAGATGCTGAGAATCCTGCTACTTTGACAGAACCCTTCGAGGTTAAGCCTCTTGCTGAAGAAATTGTTGTTATAAAGTCCAATGTTCTGACAAGAGGAGAACGCTGTACAATTCAATCCTTGCAGGGGCTTGTTGGCAGAACCGAAGCTTCAATTTTTATCGATTATGGCGGTGATACAAAAACTGAGTTAGCAGACCTTGAGGCTGCAGGGTGTACGATTCTTTATACCGACGAAAACGGTGAGGCTTGGAATTTTGAGAAGGTTATCAACCATTTCCGTTCTCATATAAGAGACGACGGATATATTCTTTTTGGCGATCATAATATGGACGAACAGCTCAACATGGGCTTTAATTACTCAACTGTTTACGGTTGGCTTGCAGTTCCTGCGGATGCCGAAGAAAGAGTAAAAGCACTGGGCCTTGAAAAGAAAGAGGATATCTCAGACGATAAAATTACCGTTGAATTTCAGAGAGCTTTTTATGAGGAACACAAGGATTTGTTCAGCAAGAAAGTTCTTATTCATCAGTATGCGAAAGCATCCGGTCTCTTTGACCTCGCGGTACAGCAGAATATCTTTGTATACTTTGCCGACGAGGAAACTCCGGATGAGGTTGCATTCCGTAATCAGATTTACAGAGATCTTGAACCTGCTTCAATGATTCTTGGTTGGTGCAACCGTGAAATAAAACACGTTCAGGCTGCTGCACGTTATGGTCATTATGTCATCCCATCAGATCACAGCTTTAATATGAGCATTCTTACATGCAACAGAATTGATAATCCTCCGATGTCATCCGGCAAAGCTGAAGCTCCCGAACTTGATCCGGATAAGCACTATGTTGCAATCGTTTACAGTGACGGTGATAATGCACAGTGGATTTCAAACGGTTTCTCAGAGTACTATACATGGCAGAGCTATAATATTGACACTCCGATAACCTGGACATTCGCTCCGCAGATGAATCTTTTCTCGTCAACAGCAGTTAAAAAGGCCCTTGAAAACAATAATGGTGATTCGTTCATTACAGGTCCTTCAGGTGCCGGCTATGCAAGAATTGACCATATGTCTGTAAAAGAAGTGGAGAAGTATTCGAGAGTTACAGCAGCAACAATGGAAAAATCAGGCATGAGAATTATGACTCTTCTCAATGATGTTCCGTCAAACGCATATGCAGATTGGGTTTATGCCAATAAGCTTGAGTGCTTTGCACGTTACGATAATATTGACGGTGGCATTATCCAGATGGATAACGATTATTATGCAGGAGGTCACGGCAGGGTTTATTTTGTTAACGATAAGCCGTTTGTTTCCGTAAGAGTTTCGTTGTGGCATCCGAGTGGTGATCCTTCTCAGGTAACAAAAGAGTGGCTCAAGGAGCAGGCTGATATCGTAAATAACTCTGATGCTGATATCAATTCAATAAACGGATATTCAGTTATCAATGTTCATCCGTGGACGGTAGGTCCCGATGATCTTGCATATTTCGTAAGTTGTCTTGATGAAAATGTTGAGGTTATTTCTGCGGCTGAGCTTGTTGCAGCTGTTGAAAAAAATGTTCCTCACAAAAGCACTAAAGTGAAATAATCTTAAATAATTAAAGGCGTTACGGGAGAGACGGTAGTCTGTACCGTAACGCTTGTTATTTTCTCTGATAAGTATCTGAACGGACATTCTGTGCAGAATAAAGAAAT
>JAZORX010000314.1:0-5272 GCA_045656845.1 Acutalibacteraceae bacterium
GAAAAGCTTTACTATATCCCTGAGTCAGGCGATACTATAGAAAATACAGTGCTTTATGCCGGAATTTCAAAACAGATTATAAGCATTGACAATGCAAAAAATATTTCGTTCCAAGGGATCAGTTTCGAACATACTGATTGGGATTATGTTGGAAAAGAAGGCTCCTTCTCCGGCAAGGTTTATGATGAATCCCATCCCTTATATAAAAATATAGAATACGGAGCAACCCATCCTCAGGCTGCTTTTGAAACTCCTGCCGCAATAAATGTTACATCCTCTTCTGAAATTAATTTTACCGATTGCTGTTTTGAAAATATTTCATATACAGCAATTAAGTTTGACAAGGCTGCAACAGACTGTAAGATAACAAGTTGTATGTTCAATGAAATCGGAGCAAATGCAGTATTTATTCACGGTGATTTTGTTGTACCCGCCACAACAAAAAATATTGATGTTACAGACTGTCATATTAACAGCTACGGCAGAATTTTCAATAATGCTATCGGTATTCTTCTGACACATGCAATAGACTGCGATCTTACAAATAATGAAATACATGACGGCTGGTATACGGGTATTTCCGTAGGTTGGAACTGGGGATATTCAGATAATTCGACCAATAACATAAAAATCTGCGATAATCTTATCTATGATATAGGCAACGGCTGGCTTTCAGATATGGGGGCTATCTACACTCTGGGAATTCAGCCTGATACCGTTATTAGCGGAAATGTAATATATAATGTCGGTTGTGACGAAGGCAGATACGGCTACGGCGGCTGGGGTATCTATCTGGATGAAGGCTCAAGCGGAATGCTTGTTGAAAACAATCTTGTTTATGACTGCTCTTCACAGACTTTCCATCAGCACTACGGTAAAGATAACATTATTAGAAATAATATCTTTGCATTCGGCGGAGATGGGGCATTCAGAATTACAAGAAATGAGGATCATAATTCTCTTACACTTTCCAATAATATTCTTGTTACAGATAATGCAACAATGTATGCTCTCACGACCGAACGCGATTGGTTTATCGATGACAGCAACACTTATTGGGACTATAAAAACGGAGGTAATGTCTATTCGGGTGATTCTATGGACTTCTTTGAAAGAAAGTCAATGGTAATAATGACCGCTCGAGGATATTATAACAACGCTGTTTTTGCGGATCCTTTGTTCAGAGATCCCGAAAACCGCGATTTCACCCTTGCGCTCAATAGCCCTGTTTTTGAAACAGGCTTTGTTCCGTTTGAATATACAGCAGGTACAACTACTTTGTTTGAGTAATAAAAAAATGCAGGCAGTGTCAATATTGACACTGCCTGTAATGCTAATTACGCATTTTGTGAACAAAGTAATGTTCGTCAGCTCCGGGCTTATAAACATTCCGGAATGCTTCACGTGTTAGATTTTCTACTGCTTTGTAGTCTTTTTCTGTTTCATTTCTTATGATAATATTATTCATAATTGTTACCTCATTATGATTTGTTGCATTTATTATGTCACTAAAGTCAGAGTATTACAAGATAAATTCGTATATATTGTGATACTGTTTGTGTTATTAAGATAAATTATAATTTTTGTGGCAATATATTTTTTTATATGCTATAATTTATAAACAATGTTTAAATTATAATTATCACAAGCAGGAGAGTAATTATGAAAATTCTGTTGGGATTGTATCTGACATTTGCACAAATAGGATTGTATACCTTTGGCGGCGGATATGCTATGATATCTGTAAATGAGAAGAACTGTGTTGACCGTAAAAGGTGGATTACTCACGATGAAATGATGAATATGACAGTTATTGCTGAATCTACACCCGGTCCGATTGCTATTAACTGCTCTACCTATACCGGCTATAAAATTGCAGGCTTTTCCGGTGCTTTAGTGGCAACCATAGGAATGGTTATACCATCTTTTATTGTGATTTTTGTCGTTTCTGTGTTTCTTGATAACTTTCTTGAGTTGGCAATAGTGGCTGATGCTTTCAAAGGCATCAAAATTGCCGTTGCTGTTTTAATCCTTGATGCGGCATTTAATATGATAAGGAAAATGAAAAAAAAGCCGTTGTCTTTGATTATTTTGATTAGTTCTGCTGTTTCTATGTTTTTAATTAATATCTTTTCTTGGAATTTTTCATCAGTAAGTCTTATGCTTATTGCAGCTGCAGTAAGTTTTGTTTTATTTGTTCTTAGCGGTGAAAACAAGTGGAAGGGCGGTGACGATGAATGATTTATCTTGAATTGCTTCTTGGCTTTCTCAAGGTGGGATGCTTTACTTTCGGTGGAGGTTACGCTGCTGTTCCGCTTATTCGAGATGTTGTTTTTTCCTACGGATGGCTTGATGAGGAAATGCTGACATATATGATTGCAGTAAGTGAAAGCACCCCCGGTCCCATTATGGTAAATATGGCAACATATATAGGAAGCAGTCAGGCAGGTTTTTTTGGCGCTGTGATTGCCACACTTGCAGTAGTTGTGCCGTCCTTTGTTATAATTGTTCTGATAACAGCTTTTCTTAAAACCGTAATTAAAAATAAGTATGTTCAATCGTTATTAAGAGGTCTCAAACCTTGTGTTATAGGCATAGTGCTTGCAACGGGGCTTTATATGGTTTACGGTAATTTGTTCGGCTCGTTTTCTGACCTCAGCTTAAATATTAGGGCAATTGCAATTTTTGTATTTTTGGTGATTGCGATGATATTATATAGGATTCTTGCAAGAAAGAAATTATCTCCTGTAATACTGATTGTTCTTGCTGCTGTTGCCGGTATTATTGTTTACGCAATATGAAAAAGAAGGAGAAATTATGAATAGTATCGAAAGAGTAAAAAATACAATTCTCGGAAAGGAAACTGATCGACAGCCAATATATGGTTGGGTAAAAGAAAATCTTTCAAAGGAAATCAGTGAGAGATTCGGAAGCGTTGAAGCCTTTGAGGACAGATATGAATTTGATGCAGCGCACATCTTCGGCGGTCCCTGGTCCTTTGACGGGGAAAGCTTTGATAATATCAGAAGCCGTCACAGTGAACTCAGTCCCGATGTGCTTCTTGATTATAATCTTTTTGTCACTCCCGATAACGATGCTGATTTTGATGAAGTAAAAAAACAGATTGAGCATCATAAGAAAAGAGATCGCTTTTGTTATATGCAGACTCCGGGACTATTTGAGCATTTCAATACGGTATTCGGTATTGAAAATCATCTTTTGTATACTGCTATGTATCCTGATGAGTTGAATGAGCTCTACAGGAGGCAGGCTGAGTGGACAATAAAATTTGCCGATAAATGTATTGCTCTCGGGGTTGATATGATACACATTTCTGATGACTGGGGGACTCAGAATGATATGCTTTTCAGTCCCGATACATGGAGAGAAATCATTTATCCCAATATGAAAATGATTACGGATTTTGTTCATTCCGGAGGTGCTTTGGTAAGCCTTCATTCAGACGGATGCATCAGGAAGGTTGCGGATGGTGTGTGTGATCTGGGATTTGATGTTGTGCATCCATGGCAGGAGAATGCTGATATGCCGTTGAGTTTGTATATAGAGAATTACAGTGACAAATTCGCAATTATGGGTGGAATCTGTGTTCAGTCTGCTTTGGGAATCATGAACAAAGATAAACTCGAAAATGAAATTAAACGAGTGTTTTCAGTGCTTAGAGGCAAAAGATGGATATGTTGTACCTCACATTTTGTCCAAAAGCATTGTGCAATTGATGATCTTGAAGCAGCGTATAATCTCATTTATAAATTGGCAAGAAAATAAAGAAGGCCTCTTCTCGCATTTTTTCGGAGAAGAGGTTGTTTTTATATGTTACAGAACATCAGGTTTTCGATAAATAATTCAGAAAATATCGGGTTTGAAGATAAGTCGATATAATTTGATTTTTCGCAGATTTCATTAAGCGAGTTTTTTTCAAAGGCATATTTTATCGTGCCGAGTAAGCTACTGTTATTTATTGCAGTACACTTATCCTTTAATTCTATTGGAATAAGGCCGGTGATAACGGCATTATCTATATTGATTTTGGCTGAAAAACCACCTGAAATGTATAAAGTTTCGATATCTGTAAATTTGACGTCTTTAATTCTCATAATTGTCAATATTGCAGAATATACAGCAGATTTTGCAAGCTGATATTGTCTTATATCATCTTTTGTGATAGTTACTCTGTCAGATATTTCAAAGTCATCATCCATAAAGCCTGTTTCATCAAGAATTCCTTTTTTCAGAAGATGAGCAACAATATCAATCAGACCTGTACCGCATACTCCTTTCACGGGCGCATTGCCTATAGTTTTGAGTTCATGTTCAAAATAAGAATAAACAGCACCCTCAGTTGCACTCATTCCGCAGGAAATATTTGCACCTTCAAAACAAGGACCTGCAGCGGCAGCTGTGCAAAGAGCGGATTCAGCGGAAAACAGAACAAGTTCGGCATTGGTGCCCAAATCAAGAAGAAGACTGTGTTTACCGTTTCCCGGCAACTTTATGTAATTTAATCCGGCAACAATATCGGCACCTACAAATGATGCAATTGAAGGCAGAGAGTTTATAGTATGAACACCGGTTAATCCGAATTTGTCTGCTTTTTCTGTTTTTTCTTCAAGAAATATCGGTGTGTAAGGGGCAATACCTATTGATGAACAATCAAAGCCGAATAGAATATGAAGCATTGTTGTGTTACCCGAAACATATAGTGTATCTGCTTGAACATTGAATGCAGATATCATAGAATTAATTTCATCTATAAGTGATTGCTGAAGTCTGCTTACTCCGTTTTTTCTGCAGTATTCAATTCTTGACATGATATCCGCACCGAAAAGGCGTTGAGGATTGTTACGTGTTATGACTTTAATAATTTGTTTTTTATCAGCTGTAACAAGAGCCAATGCCAGTGTTGTTGTTCCTATGTCCATTACAAAAGAAAGTTTTTCGGAATGGATTGCTGTTTCTGTTATACCTGTTTCCGAGTAAATTGTTCCGATTTTATTGGTAATAACCTCTATGTCGGAGATTATTTTATATTGACAGGAAAGCTCCTTTTTTCCGTTAACTGTAACTTCGCATTTCCTGCAAAGCCCTTTACCGCCACATATATGCTCTGTGGCATTATTTTCAGATATCAGCAACTCAGAAAGAAACATACCGCTTGCGGCATATGTTGGTTTTCCGTTTATTATTACCTTATGCATATAACTCATTTACCTTTTTGAAATACTCTTCGATATTCTCCCATTTTGCAGCAGGG
>JAZORX010000315.1:0-4075 GCA_045656845.1 Acutalibacteraceae bacterium
TTGTGCGCAATACGGAAGAATATGACTGCGGTTGTCGCAACATAATAATACGAAATTGCAGACTTCAGAAAAAGCGTAATATAGGAATTGCGATAAATCTTAATTATGACACATATGCACGCAGTTATTATCCCGGTTGCATGTGCGTTCCACAAAGTGAAATTACTCTCGAGAATATCTTTTTAGAAAATGATGTTGATATTCTTTTGCACTCAAACTATCCGACTGAAAATATAACACTGAAAAATATAGATTTCAAAAACTCAAAGCTTTGTTTTGATGTCGTACAAAAAGCAGATAAAATCATTTATCCCGAGGTTGAAATAAATACAGAAAATGTTGTATTTAATGAAAACACAATACAAACTAACCCGAAGCATCCGATAAAACTATGCTCTATGAAATGATAAAGACAAATCCCAATTTATCAAACCGCCCTCATAAAAACACTAAACCACTTCATACCGCTGCCTGTATCGGCATTGATTGAAGTGGTTTTGATTATTTATATGCCGAAATCAGTCTCTCGTATTCCTCATCGGTAATATGCAGCATTGAGCCGTGACGGGGATTGAGATGATTAAGCGAAAATTTGCTTTCGTCAACCTTTCTGAAGTGAACCATATCAGTAGTTTCCTGCATAAAATATCCGCCGTTTCTGAATTGGTCTGCTATCATAACATACTTGTCGGTGCCGTCGATTCTGTAAATGCAGTTTCCCTCCAGAGCAACGGTTGCAACGGAAACCTTGTTGTCATCGGGTTCATAGTAAGGTCCGTCTGCACTGTCAGACACGGCATAGCAAATTGCTTCCTTTTCGCCGTCCGCCTGATAGAGATAATACCTGCCGTCTTTTTCGATAATGTCGGCATCGATTCCGCACATTCCGCTTTTTGGCCTGAACAAAACTTTCGGCTCAGTGGTGAGAGTTACGAAATCCGTGGTATAGGCGTACCAGGTTATTGTGTCGAGGTCATCGTCAGCGTTATTATGAGTCCAATAAATCATATATTTGCCTTTTTTCTTATCGAAAATCACTTCGGGCGCCCATACTCTGTCGGCAGTTTTTGTGCTTTCAAACTTTGAAAAATCAATTATTCTTTCATTTTTCCAATTGATAAGATCTTCGCTGTCCCAGATAACCATTGAGTTGTTGCTGTTCCATCCGTCATTACTTCGCATATCCGTGGCAATGATATGAAAAACATTGTTTTCGTCACGGAATATAAAAGGGTCACGGCAACACTTTTTGCCGAGCTTTTGCTCAATAACAGTTTCATTATTGTTAAGTGCTTCAAAATTATATCCGTCAGTTGATACAGCAAGATGTACCCTTTCTTCTTCAGGTTTGTTCCCTACAAAATAGCAAAACAGATATTTCATATCAACACCCTTTTCTTTACAGGTATTCTTCTGTTCTTACAATTTCGCCCATACCGCTTTGAAGGTTGTTTTTAGCTTCGCAATATTTGAGAGCTGTGCCTTCTTTAACATATATCGGTAAGGTTTTGAGGTCAATCTTTCGTGAAATCCACCTTCCTGTTGATTCTATTTTTTCTTTGGTATGATAATCAAACCAAGTTCCTTCGGGAAGATATATTTCACGGATATCCGTCTTGCTCAGGGGCTTGAGTATCGGAGCAACGAGCAGACTGTCGCCGAAAAGATATTCGTCATCGACATATCTGACGTTTCTGTCATCAGGATATTCGAGATACAACGCACGCATCATCGGCAGACCCGTTTCGGTGCATTTTTCTGCCTGCTCATAGATATACGGCATAAGCGAATAACGGAGTTTATCGTAATATCTGAATATATCGCAGGCTTCTTCTGAAAATCTCCAGGGTTCACGGTAATTGTTATCGCCGACACCGTGGCAGCGGGAATGCGATGAGAAAAAGCCGAGCTGTGCCCAGCGCACATAGAGTTCATCATCGGGTGTGCCTATGAATCCGCCTATATCGTGTGAGAAGAACGGTATGCCGCTCAAACCGAGCGAAAGCGCTGCTCTCAGAGTTCCTGCAAGAGCCTCAAACGTGCATTGGCTGTCACCGCCCCAATGAAGAGGATAACGCTGGCTGCCTGCCGTTCCGCTTCTTGCCCACACAATATTTTCACCCGATACGGATTTTGTTGCATTGAAAACAACGCCGTTATAGACGAGCGAATAGAGATTATGGAAATGCTTGCCGTTAATATTCTGATAGACTGCATCCTCCGCTATTCCTTCGCCGAAATCGGTTTTGATTGCACCTGCTCCGATCTTTATGAGTTCTCTGATTTTCTCGGCATACCATTTGCATGCATCGGGATTTGAAAAGTCAATGGTAACGTCTTTCACCCAGCTTCCCTGACAAGTTTCGGGTAACTGATAGGGATTGCCGTCTTTATCCTTTGAAAGATAACCGTATTTCACCGCTTCGTGGTAATGCTCATTATCGTCATTGGGCGGAATGAAGTTATACTGCCACAGGCTGATTTTGAAGCCGTCTTTTTTATATTTTTCAATGTACTCTTTCGGATTCGGGAATCTTTCCTGCGAGAATTTGAGGTCACAGTTCCAATCTCTGCTGAACCAAGCGGTATCAAGGTGTAAAACGTCACAGGGAATATCGTTTTCACGGATTTTCTTTGCAATATCGTCAACAACTTCCCATGAGGTATAGCTGTTTCGGCTCATCCACAGACCGAAGCTCCAGAGCGGAGGCAATTCAGCAAAACCCGTGAGACCGCAATACCCTTTGATTATATCTTTCGGAGTTTTGCCGCCGATTACAAAATAATCAAGCTGACTGTCAAGAACAGCAAACTGCAATGCACTCAGATCCATTGTTGCAATCTGCCAATCGGTTTTTGCTCCTGAATTGAGGAAAAGTCCGTAGCCTTTTGTTGAAAGATAAAACGGAATGTTTATGTATGTGCGGCGGCTTGTTGTGCCGACGGCATCTTTGTTGTGAAAATCAACTGTTCTGCCGTTTCGTGTAAGCGAATCAAAGCGTTCGCCAAGACCGTAAATAACTTCATCAGTTTCAAGCTCAAGAGCCTCAAAGCAGGCATAATTATTATCCGTATCGGCAAGTGCCAGATCATGAATATCTCCCGTGCTGAAATCTTGCTTTTTCTGGCTGTAAAATTCTTTGCCGTCAATATATCTTGCAGAAATTTTTATAGTTGCTTTATCTATTCTGATTTCAATTTTGTTTGTTGCAAGGCAAATATATCCGTCGGTTTCTGTTAATCTGAATTCAACTTTTTCAGGCTTTGCAATCAGCATCTGTGCGTCTGAGGGAAGCCCGAAAAAAGGATTTGAAATTTCTTTATCCTTCGAAAAAACAACTCTGAAAATATCATCTGTCCAGAGATTGATATGCAGATATAAGATATCAACGGTTGCATCGGCAGACTTATAGAGATGCAGTGACGTTTCGTGGGTATAGGAAAGCACCGCTTTGCGGGCAACTGTGCCGAGAGCGAGAACGATTCCGTTTTCTTCCTTTTCGGTTTTGATTATCTCATTCGGTCTGTTCTGAATCGCAGGATAAAAACGGAGATCAGAAATATCGTTGTTTGATGTTTTTTTAATTTCGCTGATAATTTCAGCCTGCGAAAACTGCGGAAAATTCTGACTGTTTGGTGTAGTAGCCATAAATTCACTCCTTAACAGAAATTTCTAACTGTTCTGTATTTTGATATTAAAAAGCTTTTTAATTTTTATTTTCAACCTTACTAACGGCTCACAGCCACCGTAATCAACAACACTTCGTTCATAATATAAAATTTATTCAGATAAATATAACACACATTTTTTGTTTATTAATAATCTTTAAGTCCGTCTGATTCACGGATGATTCTGTTAATCAGCTCCTTGAAGAATCTTATAATTTTCTCAATAATATTCTCGCCTTCGTATTCAGCTTCCTCACCGTCTGCACCGTAGCAGCCGATGTTGTTGCCCGTTATTTCATTACCGAAAATATCTGTTGTCAGGTCGTTACCCTCAACTTCAATTCCCGCACCGATAAGCGGTGAGTCTGCCGAAAGCATAAAACTTTCAAGCGATGTCAAATCATTG
>JAZORX010000316.1:0-2947 GCA_045656845.1 Acutalibacteraceae bacterium
GGCTTGCAGAAGAATTCAAGCTCCATCTGCTCAAATTCGCGGGTACGGAAAATGAAGTTACCGGGAGTAATTTCGTTACGGAAAGATTTACCGATCTGGCAAACACCGAAAGGAACCTTGCGACGTGTTGTACGCTGAACGTTCTGGAAATTAACGAAGATACCCTGAGCTGTTTCGGGACGGAGATAGATTTCATTCTTTGCGTCCTCAGTAACACCCTGGAAAGTCTTGAACATGAGGTTAAACTTACGGATGTCTGTGAAGTTAGCAGATCCGCAGCCAGGGCAGACGATGCCGTTATCCGTAATGTACTTGCTCATCTCCTCGAAGCTCCAGCCTGCAGGATTAACGCCTGTATCCTCGATGAGCTTGTCAGCTCTGTGGCGTGTCTTACAGTCCTTACAGTCCATAAGAGGGTCTGAGAAACCACCAACATGGCCTGATGCAACCCAGATCTGAGGATTCATAAGGATAGCTGAGTCGAGACCTACATTGTACGGGTTTTCCTGAACAAACTTCTGCCACCATGCTCTCTTCACGTTGTTTTTGAATTCAACGCCGAGAGGGCCGAAATCCCAGGAGTTTGAAAGACCACCGTAGATCTCACTTCCTGAATAAATGAAGCCTCTGCCTTTGCAGAGAGCAACGATTTTTTCCATTGTTTTTTCTGTGTTGGAAAGCATAAAACCAATTCTCCCTCATTATATATTAATTCAATATTAAGCTATTATAGATTATAATAAAATTTACAAAAACTGTCAATAAACAAAGTATATGAATAACGGTTTGTTACCGTTTAAAAATGTGGTGAAATTGATATTGTTTTGTCAATTCAGAAAAGAAAAAGCCACTCTCGTAAAAGAGAGTGGCGGTGATTACTGAAGAAGAAGCAGAAGCTCAGCGAAGAAAACATATTTATGGTTATTATAGTCGCTTTTGATTGAATCGACGATATCACTGTTTTCAAGGCAGACAAGCACAAAAAACAGCGCTGCAGAAATCATAAAAAGTGAGAAAGCGCACCAGCCGTAGTTTGCAAAATACAACGGAATGGGAGCTATGTTCAATATAAATCCTGCAACAATGACTGCTTTTGCTTTGATTTCGCTTCTCAAAAGCCTGATCAGAAGGTAAATGATAAGGATAACAAAACCGATCGTGTTTTTGAATTGCTCGAGCATATAGTCTAAGGTTTCTGCTATGCGAATCTCATTTTTAAAAACTGCAAAAAGGCAATAAATGAGACAGGCAGCACACACAATTATTGAAATAATTATGGTGAAGAAAGGATCGGTTTCGTCACTTTCTTTGTTTTGGTCGTTCTTTTTCTTTTTGCTGTTTTTCTTCTTGCCTTTGTTTTTTCTGAATTTATTTCCTTTTATTTCAAGCTGAAATTTAACAATTGAAAAAGTCAGCAGCAAAAGACAATAAGCAGAGGCAATTCTTATGTCGAGAAAGCAGAGTATCACAGCAACCAGAATTGAATACGGAAGGTTTTTGATATTTGTTGCCGCGAAAACACCTGCGAGGAAAAGAGCAGCTGCAGAGGCAATCATAAGTTGAGCGTTGTTGCTTTCATGCATTCTGCTGAAGAATTGGAAGAATGTCTGGTAAGCAGCAGCAAAGACTAAGAAAGCAAAAGCTGACCGTTCTTTGATTTTTTCGCTGCTGAGGATCTTATCCGCAAAGAAAAGAACCAGACCGACACATGCAAAAAAAACAAGACTGAAAGTCGATGCTGAACACACGGATAGGATTATGGAAGCAAACACAAAAGAAATGAGGGCTATGATACGGTTTTTTATACTGATATCTGTCAAAACCTCACCCCCGAAAGAACGATTCTTGCAAGGCAAACACCTGCAATAACAAAGATAGACTTATTTTTATCGATTTTATTCATAATATCATCGTAGCTTTCGCTGAAAGCTGTATCGTTTTCTTTGATGAAAAAAATCAGAAGGAAAAGAGAAGCCAAAAGGAAATGCATGGAAAATCTTTCAGTATCTGATGAGAGAAGCAGGTTAATGACCATAAAAACAGGCGTTGAAAAACAGCAGAAGAAAATAAACTTTTCAATCGGTTTCTTAACTTTTCTGAAAGTTTTCGCAATGATCCAGAGGAACGGAACTGCAGAAATAAGGTTGCTGGTTAAGAAAAAGATGTTGGTTTTTAAAGAGGACTGGTTGTTTTTTGTGAAAACATCAAAGTTGTATTGTATATAACCGACAAAGCCGCTGTAGTTTTCAGTACCCGGTCGTTCCCAAAAGAAAGCCGAGCGCAGATAACCGTCGTCAAAGCTTGCTCCCGTGGCATCGAGCCTGTTTCGTGCAAACTCAACCATCCGGTCAGATGTCATTTTCATTGTGCTGTCTCCGAGTATAAGAAAATAGATTGTTGCAGCACCGACCAGAACGGCACACGCAGCGATATAAATGAAATTTGAAACATCAGGCTTTTTGACAAACTGATAGAAAACGGCTATTGCAATAACGGGAAGGTATGTTGTGACGAAAAGTTCGTAGATACAAAGAGATATGGCACAGAAAACGGGTACGAGCCAACGCCATCCTTTTTTGTCCACAAGCCAGAGCGATCCGAGCACAAAAGGCATCCAGAAAAGATCAAGTGTTCCGAGGAAACGAAGATAACCGATCATAGTAGGAGCAATAACTATGAATAGCGCATAAACTCCTATGGCCTCGAATTTAGTCTTTTTCAGATAATTGTTAAGAAAAAGGCTTATAAGAAAACAAATGACCAGATAAGTAGCCATCAGTGTGTTGAGGATGACCATAGTGCTTATCGGTTTATCTCCGAAAAACAGAGAAAAAATAGCTCCTATCAGAAGTCTTGAGCAATATCCACAATCGTAATTGATGGCATACAGAGGGAAGTAATAGTTATCTATATAATGAATTGCTTCTTTTTGCCCAAGATATTCGAA
>JAZORX010000317.1:0-11616 GCA_045656845.1 Acutalibacteraceae bacterium
TTAAAGAAAAAGTACTCACTTATGGTGGGTACTTTTTTATTGGCCGATTGGTCCCGAACATGAGGGACCAGGCACTGAGCATGACCGCGTCCTGCGGACGATGAAGGGAATGCGAAGTGGCGCAGCGGGCAAAATCGCTCGGCGCTCCAAGCCGAAAAGCGATTTTGGGCACCGCAAGAGGTAGCCATGGGTGTGGCTACCGTCACTTCAACTAAAAACCGCCACCCTGAAAATCAAGTTTCAGGGTGGCGATATATTTTTACATTTACATTAATTCTTCAAGCAAGCCGGGGAGATTGTTAAGATCTGAAAGAATCATTGTCAAAGCCTTGAAGAACCAAGCTATATGGTTAAAGAAACTGCTGATATTGTCTTTTACCGTTCTGAGCTCCTGGGTATTTTCAACAAAGTCGGATGTTTTTATAAATGTGAAATCACATTCTGCAGCAGCGTGGTCTGACGCTAATTCACCTGCGTCATTATAAACATTAACGTATCTGAAATCGCTTACAACAACATCGACACCGCCGCCTGATTTGTACATAAATCTTTCAACAGAGTCCCAATTACCCCAGGCAGGAAGACCTGAAATATGCCAGTTGTACATATTAAAATAATCGCCGTTGTTGTGGTACTCAACCCATGCATCTTTAAGTCCGCACTGAAGATAAAGAGTCTTATAAAGAGCTCCGTCATCTTCGTGAACATGCATATGGTTGTTGAAATCACCTGTTACAATTACAGGTCTGTCATTCTCAGCTGAGCGAGCTTTTATAAATTCGGCAATCTGTTTATACTGGCTTGTTCTTGCCGCAATTGAGCCTTCACCACCATAAGCATCTGCGTGTATATTATAAAAATCTACATAAATACCGTCACCGATATCAATAACCGAATAGACAAAGCCTTTGGGCGTAAGCTCATCGGAGCCGTCTGCAAGAATGCCACTAGCTTCATTCCAGCTTACACGCGTTTCGTTATATATCGGCATATCTTTCGTGAAGACATTGAGTCCGTCACCACCCGGAATACTTCCCGTGTGGTTTGTAAGATACTCAAAACCGTTCATACTGCCGACAAGATGCTTGTGATAGCCAAAATCTTCCTGAACTGCAACAATGTCAAAATCGTTTTCTGAAAGGTATTTGCCTGCTGCTTTCTGATTTTCTGCAACATTTTCGCCTTTCAAAGCTGCAAACGGAAGACCTGCAACATTGAAATTAACCGTTTTAAGAGTATACTTCTCTGATGCATCGTAATCATAAAGCTTTATATCAAAGTATTCTGTAAAAGTTTCGCCACCGCAAATATATCTGAGTCTCCAATAAATCTTGTCATAATCCCTGAAGCCCTCTTTATCTCTCAGATAATCTCTGTACAAAACACCATATTCATCTTGCTCAGCTACAACCTCATCGCGTCTGAAGGTAAGCGGCTGAGTATAGTCAATATTTCCGTTTTCATCCTTTTTCCAATAAGACGGATTTTTCGTATCAGTAATCCAGAATCCTCGCCAATCTTTTTCACCGTCCAGAGACACCATACATTCTATCTCAGTAGTACCTGCAGGGAAAACGAATGTATAGGAAAGATCGTTGATTTCACGGGATATTGCGTATTCTCCGTCATTACTTTTCTCTTTAATCTGATAAGACTGATGGCTCGGAAACTCCATCGGATAAATAGTGGATTTATAAAGAAACGGTGCAATTGAAACCTGAACGCCTGTACCGGTTTCAAAGCTTTCAGCAGAAGAAATTATGCTGAATGGCATTGAGTCTGAAAAGCATAAGCAGTTCAGTGAAATTACGATTGTAAGAATAAGGCAAAATATTTTTTTCATATTAACATCTCCTCATAAACAAAGACTTTATTTTAAAAAATCAAGATATTTATTTATTGTGGTAAGCTCACGGATATAAAGGCTGCGGACATCGGGGGCTTTTTCATCAAATGTGCCGAAGATTGTCAGAGCATCTTCTATCTTTACCCATTCGGGAACTATTCCGTGTTCGACTTCAATATCCGTCAGGATCTGTTTACCCTCACCAATTACCTCACAGATAAAATAATTGCTGACATACTTAGTTTCAAAGGAATATTCGTTTATTGTAAGAAAATGCTGTAACGGTTCAACGATGTATCCCGATTCTTCCATAAGTTCCCGTTTGCAACATTCCGCGAGGGTTTCGCCTTCTTCGATTCCACCACCCGGGGTCATATAAACACCCGTATTAAGCTCGTGCGAAAGAAGGATTTTTCCATCGCGCACAACTATTCCCCTGCCTGCGATTCGTTCTCTTTCAGGAGGATCAGAATAGGTTTCTGCATATTGGTTTATTGTTTCGATGTTATTCATTCAATCATCTCAATTTCTGTATCGTAATACTGCTCCTGGAAACAAACAGCTTTTTCGACTTCTTCTTTAGTTAAATTCATTCCGTCAGGCACAGCGACAAGTTTATCTTCAATATCATTATTACGGTGAATGATAGCTATAACCTTTGCTGTATATTCATCCACAGGCTCGTTTACGCCAATTAAATATACATCTAATTCCTCTCCGTCTCCACCGATAACGCCGGGAATATAGCCGTAATTTATCGGATAAATCAGCGAGTAATTTTCCTTCTTGTGAACATATCCTATCGGACGGTCAACTTTGATTGTAACTGTTTTGCCAAGGTAGGATTTCACAATAGATTTGCGCATCTCAAACGCCAAATCCTCGTAGGTAATCTTTGTAACACGCATACTGTTAAGACAGACACCAGTACCGTTTGAATGATAGTATGCAACGAGGAAACCGTCTGCACATTCAATTATTGCGGGGTAACAGTAGCCGTTTGTAAGGTCATCTTCGATGTAGAACACATTTTCTTTTGAGAAAGACAGTCCCCCGTCCGTGCTCACAGCTATTACCAAAGGTGTTCTTCCCCAGGGTTCTGACTCTTCACGCAGAAGATGTTCGGGAACAGGATTAAACACTGCTACAGTCAAATCACCGCAGTCTTTAACAAGCATTGGTGAGCAGGGCGAAGAAAAGAAAAGATTCGGGTGTGGAGTTGTCCATGTAGTTCCGCTGTCAAACGAAAAACATTCAAACTGAAAACCAAGGCTTGTTCTTATATAGCACCATAATGTACCGTCTTTTCTTTCGTAGATGCCGGGCTCTTCATATCCATCGGGATTTGACGGAAAAGGACAGACGAATTCCGTAACATTCTTCTGCCATGTATATCCGTCATCGTCTGAATAAAAGAAACAGATTACACCGGGTGTAAAATCGTGTTCAGGATTAAGAACAGTATGCCTTGCCGTAGGGATGATTATTCTGCCGCTTTCAAGACGAACAACACGGTCGTTATTAATTACATAATAATCAGCAACTTCGAGACAATCAAGGCAGTTTATGGGTTTGCTCCATGTCTTTCCCTCATCTGCAGAGCGCGTTACTACGATTTTATCCGTTCGGTCATCGTTTTTAATGATATAAAACGCACCGATATCGCCGTTTCCCATACGAAGAAACGAAAAGCTCATAATATTCCAAGATTCTTCGGGTTTTCTGAAAAGGATTTCAGGCTCAGTCCAGGTTTTCCCTTCATCGGACGAATAAATAACTGCAATATTAGCCGTTGCATCATCTTCCCAATCGTTACCAACAAACTCGGTATAACCAAGCATAATTCTTCCGTCCTTCAGGCGTATAAACGAGCCTTCACCATTTCGCGGAATTCTATCATTCGTTTTGAGAAAAAGCACTTCTTTGCCGACTTTTTTCATAACTCTGCCCCTTCGTCAAGTTGATTATAAGTTAGATTTTATCAATATAATTCTATTTTGTCAACAAAAAAGGAAGCTGATATAAAACCAGCTTCCTTAAAATTATTTATCAAGTTCCTTCTGAAGAAGATCACGGATAACAACGGGGTCGCCTGTACCCTTAAGCTCTCTCATAATAAGACCGAAGAGAGCCTGCATAGCCTTTGTTTTACCACTCTTGTAGTTAGCAACGGCATCGGGATTTTCAGCCACAACACGCTGAACTGTTTCAAGGATAAATCCTTCGTCAACCTTGACATTGAGTCCGTTTTCTTCGCAGTACTTATCAACATCAACGTTGCTTTCAAACACAGCTGAAAGCACCTTCTTACCTGCAGGACGGGTGATTTCGTTTGTATCAACAAGCTCAATGATTCTTGCAAGCTTAGCAGAATCTATATTAAGCTCATCAAGTTCAAGACGCTTCATATTACCCATGCATTCTGTAAGAATCCAGCTCGCAACCGATTTCGGAGCTCTGCCGAGAGCGACAACAGCATCAAAAGTATCAGAAAGCTTTCTGTCTGATGCGAGTACCATTGCTTCCTTCTCGGGAATACCCATCTCAGTATAACGGATGCTCTGCTCCTCTGCTGTTGCAGGCATACTTGCACGGATTGCCTCAAGCCACTCATCATCAATAACGATAGGCATAAGGTTGGGATCCGGGAAATAACGGTAATCAGCAGCTGTTTCCTTATTACGCATCGGGAATGTGCGTCTCTTGACATCGTCCCAACGGCGTGTCTCCTGCTGAAGGATCTCTGTATGACGCTCAAGTGCATCTACATGACGAACCTTTTCGAATTCGATTGCATCCTTGATTTCTGAGAGTGAGCTCATATTCTTGATCTCAGCACGGACACCGAATTCCTCTGAGCCCTCAGGACGGACTGAAATGTTAACGTCACATCTCATTGCACCCTCTTCACACTCAGAAATTCCTGCAAACTGAAGGCTGGACTTGAGCTTTTTTAGGTAAGCAATAACTTCATCAGATGAACGGAAATCAGGACGGCTTACGATCTCGATAAGAGGCACACTTGTTCTGTTATAGTCAACAAACGATGTGTTTGTTGCATCGTCGTGAACAAGCTTACCTGCGTCCTCTTCAAGATGAATCTGCTTGATGCCGATTGTTCTCTCACCGATTTCTACACTACCGTCAACGCAGATGGGGTTAAACCACTGAGTTGTCTGATAAGATGCAGGAAGGTCAGGATAATAGTAGCTCTTTTTATCAAAGGTTGTATACTGATTGATTTTACAGTTAAGCATAAAACCTGCCTTAACTGCAAGTTCAATTGCGTGCTTGTTAGTAACCGGAAGCATACCGGGCATACCACAGCAAGCCGGACAAACGCAATCGTTAGGCTCTTTCGGGCTTGAATGACCGCCGCATGAGCAGAAAAGCTTTGAATCTGTTGAAAGCTCAACGTGAGTTTCAAGACCTATAACAAGTTCGTATTTCATCGTTTATGCCTCCAATCCTTCAACACTTTTTGCAATGCTCAGAAGAACATTGTCTTTATATGTGTCAGCAATAAGCTGAACACCCTTTGTCACCATTGCAGGTGAACCTGTGATGCTCGGAATTGCTGTGAACCCGCTTTCCTCAAACACCTTTTCGAATGAATCAAGGACATCGTATACTTTATACTCTGCGTTTGCACAAGCAGGAGCAAGAATTGCATCGTAAGAAGCAAAAACTTCCTTAACCTTTGTTGCAACAACACGACGGATGCGAAGTGACTTATCGTAGCAGCTCTCGTACTTACCCTTTGCAAGTACATCTGAGCCATAGATGATTGTAGCCTTTGTAAGGAAGCCGTAAGCTTCTGTACGGCTCTTGACATAAAGCTCGTCGATATTTTTGTAATCAGCTGCACGGTGACCATATTTTACACCGTCAAAACGAGAAAGGTTGTTTGTAGTCTCAGCTGACATAAGAATCTGCCATGCTGTCTGTGCTTCTTTTACACAGTCAAGAGAAACACTTTCTACTGTCACACCGAGAGCCTTGAGAGACTCAACATACTTATCGATATTTGCTTTAACTGCATCAGATGCGAGGTCATAAAGCTCCTTAACAAGAGCAACCTTCATTCCCGAAACAGCAACATCTTCGTAGTCATATTTCTCAGCAGGAAGGCTTGTGCCGTCCTTTGAATCGTGACCTGCGATAACTGAAAGGATTTCCTTTGCAGTATCAGCATCAGCGGCCGTTACACCTATCTGCTCACCTGAGCAGGCAGCAGCGATAACACCATAACGGGAAACCGTGCCGTATGTCGGCTTGATGAAATCTACGCCTGCTACAGCAGCTGCACGTCTGGGTGCACCGTTGAGATCAACATTAAGAGCAGCTTTTACATCTCCGTTTTTAACGAGAGTTGCAGCTGCACCTGAGAGCTTGCCGTCAACCTCGGTCGCACCGAAAAATGAGGTTTCGCCCATAAGATCAAGGCCGAATTCTCCCACATTTGTTTTGCCTGAAATTTCATATCCTGACTTTTCAAGTCTTTCAACCACTTCGGCGCTGAAAAGCGGGATGAATTTCTCAAGCATTTTTGAGCCTGCAGTTGCAGGAGTGCCTTTGATAAGAATCGTATCGTCAACAGCAATATTACCTGTTGATTTAATTTCATTAATATAAAGTCCCACTTTTAACACCTCACTTTACAAGTCTGGGAACCTGCCAGCTGTCCTCTGTGCTCTGCGGAGCGCCTGCAAGAAGATCCTTACGCTCAAACGGCTGATTCCTCTTATCTTCACGGATAACGTTAGTCATCGGCATAACGTACACCATCGGTTCAACATCTTTTGTATCGGTATTTCCGAGATCTGCCTCATTTTTTGACATAATCTCGAAAATCTTATTCATCTTTTTCTTCTCATCATCGCTGAAGCTGAGTTCATTTACAGACTCAAGGCTTGCAAGCTTATCCTTCTCTGCTTTAGCCTGAGCTTTCGGTGACTTTGCTGCAGAAGCTGAAGAATCTGAATAGTCAGAACCAAGCATCTCGGAACCGCCTCTGCCACGGATGCTGACATTAGCTTCGTAAAGCTGAAGCTCTGTAACCTCACTGGGTGCACCAAGCATCTGATCCTGAGCCTGACCATCAAGCGGGAATGCTATAACATCACGGATTGTTTCAGTATCAGCAAGAAGCATGATGATACGGTCAACACCCGGTGCCATACCTGCATGCGGCGGTGCGCCGAACTGGAATGCATTGTAAAGAGCGCTGAAGCGTTTCTCAAGCTCTTCTTCCGGATAACCTGCGATTTCGAAAGCCTTTCTCATAATCTCGGGGCTGTGGTTACGCACAGCACCTGATGCAAGCTCAATACCATTACATACGAGGTCATACTGATATGCAAGAATTTCTGTCGGCTCCATTGTTTCGAGAGCTTCAAGACCACCCTGAGGCATTGAGAACGGGTTATGAGTGAAGATGATCTTATCTGTTGTCTCGTCGCGCTCGTACATCGGGAAATCAACAACGAAGCAGAATTCAAAGCGATCGTTCTTGATGAGCTCAAGCTCATTACCGAGCCATGTACGTACAACGCCTGCGTTCTTATCTGCAATATCTGAAGAATTGTCGCAGATGAAGAAGATTGTTTCGCCTTCCTTAACACCTGTAAGCTCGACGATTTCTTTCATCTCTTCAGGAGTCATAACCTTGCTGATGGGGTCATCCTTGAAGCCGTAGTTTTCAGCATCAAGAAGAGTGATATGAGCAAGACCTGCCATCTTAGCCTGCTTCTGAGCGAATGCAAGAGATTTGTCGAAGAACCATCTTTCATTCTTACAAGGAGCGACGATACCTCTTACCTGCTTGTTCATAAAGGGCTTGAACTTAACTCTCTTGAACATATCTGTAAGATCGCAGATGATAAGCGGGTTGCGAAGATCAGGTTTATCTGAGCCGTACTTTGCCATTGCCTCTCTGTAAGGAATGCATCTGAACGGTGTATCTGTTATTTTCTTATCTGAGAATGTGCGGAAAACATCGCTTACAACATCCTCGCAGACTTTGAGAACCTCTTCCTGAGTTGAGAAAGCCATTTCAAAGTCGAGCTGATAGAATTCACCCGGTGAACGGTCAGCACGAGCGTCCTCATCACGGAAACAGGGAGCGATCTGGAAATAACGGTCAAAACCTGAAACCATAAGAAGTTGCTTGAACTGCTGAGGAGCCTGAGGAAGAGCGTAGAACTTGCCCGGATGCTTACGGCTCGGAACAAGGAAGTCTCTTGCGCCCTCGGGAGATGAAGCTGTAAGGATAGGAGTCTGCATTTCAAGGAAGCCTTTCTCCTCCATAAGCTTTCTCATATGACGGATAACATTTGAACGAAGAACAATATTCTTGTGAAGTGCAGGATTTCTAAGATCAAGGAATCTGTGCTTAAGACGGATGTTCTCATTAGTATCGTTTGAGCCGATTTCAAAAGGAAGGTCACGGCTGCAGACACCGAGAACCTGAAGAGTATCAGCAACAAGCTCAACAAGACCCGTATCAATCTTCGGGTTAACAGTGCTTTCGTCACGCTTGGTAACCGTACCTTTTACTGAAATAACGGTTTCCTTGCTGACCCCCTTAAGAAGATTTTCGTCGTGAACGACAACCTGTGTAATGCCTGTGTAGTCGCGCAAGTCAACAAAGAGAACGCCACCGTGGTCACGGACAACGTCAACCCAACCTGCGAGTTCTACTGTCTCGCCGATGTGTTTCTCTCTTATTTCGTTGCAGAGATGAGTTCTATACATTGTTATCTACCTCCTGATAGATTTTTGTAAAATAAAAAGCCCCGGGAATTATAAAACTATAATTCCCGGGACGAGTAAATAAAATAACCCGCGGTGCCACCCGTATTGATACTTTGGCAGAGTATCCGCTCTTTTATATTCAACTGTTTCTCAAACGAAGTGTTGCCGTGCTTACTACTCATCCTGAACACGCTTCCAGCCAATGACGCATTCTCTCTGTCGGACTTTCCGTTTAAGACGGGTCTCCGCCGTTTAAAAGAAATTTCACCTTTTAACAAAAAAATTATATCACAACAAAATCAAATGTCAATAATTTTTTAAGAAGTTTCAATAAAAAGTATATGCCTTATTTGGTGAAATATTCAAAAAATCCTTTAAAAATCCGGATGATTCAGTTCAGAGCAAACACAAACGCTGAATTGTCGATTATAAAAGACTCATAATGAAGGTTACAAAGCTTTCGAAAAGACCTACAAAGAAATCAATAACCATTTCAAAGAAGGACTTTTCTTCGTTTTCTTCTTCAATGATTACTTCGCCTTCAGGGCAGATCATTACATACGGATAATCACACAAATTTTTGCCGTTCTTAATATGATCAGTTGCTGAACCATCAATGTTTTCACTTACAAGAATGTCAAGCTTATCGTTCATATCACACAGAGAAATATCCGTCTGCAATGTAGAGCAGTCATATCCTCGCGCAATAATAGTCATATTTTCTAAATTACAGCTGTCGTTTGCATCCATCGGCCAACCGATATCGTATATACCATAGCTCAAGCTTTCATACCACGAAGATGTATAGGTTACCTTTCCTGCAAGAGCAGTAACCTCTCCACCGCCCCAGACAGCATGAGCAGTAATTGCTGCATTTGTTATACTTTCAACATCGCCTGCTTTTACATCGCCTGTCTCAACATAGCACTTGCTTGTTTCATCAACCACAAGATTATCACAACGGATACCTGCATGGCTGAAAACTCTGTCGCCATCGTATTCAACGCTTCCCGTATAAACTTTAAGGTCTGCACCGTTTTTAAGTTCAACTTTCTTCTGTTTACCTGAAACGAGAGAATAGTCTACACCCGACGCATTGCCACCATCGCCTTTACCGGAACGGATTTCAACCTTACATCCGTCAAATGTAAGAGTACCGTCATATTCCAATGCTGTGCTGTCGTAGCAGGCAGGTGTGTAAAGTTTCAGTGAACCGTTACCGCAGAATGTAAGACTTCCGTTTGCACTGAGAGCACAGATCTGATCAATAAAATCATCTGTCTCAGGTTTGAAATTTCTCAGGTCAATTACATTATTACCAACCAGTTCAATTTTGTGAGCAGAACTCGTTTCAATATGTAAGCCGTACCAGCTTGTTAACATAGACTGATTTCCTGCAGTGATTTTTGCATTTGCAAGTGTAATAGTGTCAGTCTGATCGTTATATCTGACTGATCCGCCGTCACCAAGGACATCATCGCAGTTATCTGTTGTGATTCTGATACCGTTAACATAAACATTGTACTCATCGCCCGTACTGTATGCAAACGCATTTACAGGAATAACGGAAACCATCAGCACCACCATAATCAATGATAATAATTTTTTAATTTTCATAACCATACCTCCGTTTTGTTTATGAAATTATCAACACAGTGTGCGGATTTTTCCGTTAGCATATCCCCTGCACACTCAGTTATTACTTAATATAGCATCATCCTGCGGATTTTGCTACCTTCATTTATGGTCAAGACGATTATCAGAGAACCATGTTGCGATTTTCTCTGAGAAGATTTCATCTGTCAAATCAAATAATTGATTTGTTTTAGTACATTATAAATCCAATCGGGTTTAATGTCAATACATCCAAAAGGATTTGTTTTAAAATATAGCAAATATCGAAGAGAGTTGATTATTTTGTTTTATTTTCAAAGACTCAAGGATCTGCGCGAAGATAAAGATCTGACACAATCAGATATCGCAAAACTTTTAATGACCACTCAGCAACAATACGGCAGATACGAAAACGGTTTAAGAGAAATCCCCGTGCATCACCTTATTACACTGTGTAAATTTTACAATGTTTCTGCTGATTATATTTTAGGAATTACAAATGAATACCGTACATTGAAATGAATCTGTTGATAAATTACGCAGGTTCATTTTTATTTTTAAATACAATTATTGATTAATCTTTGCACAATTCAATTGATTTTGGTGTACAGAATGGTATAATTATAACAGAACTAATTTTTAAAGGATACGGCTATGAAAAAATTACTTTTAATTCTCACGGGTGGAACGATATGTTCATCAGAAAACTCTGACGGCAGACGCGAATCAGACGCAAAAAGCGCAGAGCTTAAAATAATCAATAATTTCAGACAGAGCGACTCCCCTTTCAATTCCGTACAATTTGAAACAAGGATGCCTCTCGATATCCTCAGCGAAAATATGACAATTGACCATTGGGACATTCTTCTTGATGAATTAAGGGCGACCGAAAGCGAAAAATATAACGGTATCATCATACTTCACGGGACGGACACTCTCGTTTATACGGCATCTCTGCTGTCCCTTGTTATGAGCGAAAAGAATCTGCCCGTCTGCCTTGTTTCGAGCCACTCACCTATTGACTGTGAAGGCACAAATGCTAACATCAATTTCAGAGCTGCTGTTGAGCTTATTATGAACGGGCTGAAGCCGAATGTTTATGCCGTTTATGAAAACTCTGACGGCAAGACATATCTTCATTACGGCGCTCACCTGCTACAGTGTGGAAATTACAGCAATGACTTTTTCAGTAAAGATATGATCTCTATTGACAATACCCAAGCTGTTTGCGAAGAAAGTAAGTCTTATGAAGGAAACAACAATCTGCTGAAGAAAATCAAGAAGCTCAACGCAAAAGTCATTCTTACGAATCCGTATGTAGGATTGGATTACAACAGCATCAATCTTGAAAACATTTCCGCTGTTGTGCATACAACCTATCATTCGCAGACGGTATGTGT
>JAZORX010000318.1:0-3824 GCA_045656845.1 Acutalibacteraceae bacterium
TATGACGGAAGTCATATAGTTTTTTCGGGTATGAACCCCGAAATAAAGCTGCGTGAACATCAGCTCAATGCGGTGGCTCACATTCTCTACGGCGGTAACACTCTGCTTGCTCACGAAGTCGGCGCAGGCAAAACATTTGAAATGGTAGCGGCGGCTATGGAGAGCAAAAGACTGGGTCTTTGTAAAAAGCCTTTGTTTGCCGTTCCCAATCATCTTACCGAACAATGGGCATCGGAGTTTCTTCGCCTTTATCCTTCAGCTAATATTCTTGTTACTACAAAGAAAGACTTTCAGCCTGAGAACAGAAAGAAATTCTGTGCGAGAATTGCTACGGGCGATTACGATGCTATTATTATCGGTCATTCACAGTTTGAGAAGATACCCGTTTCGCTCGAAAGACAAGAACGGCTCATACAACAGCAGATTGATGAAATAACCGAGAATATCGCAATGATGAAATATGACAGAGGCGAAAAGTTTACTGTTAAACAGCTTGAAAAGACACGCAGAAGTCTTGAAGCAAAACTTGAAAAATTGCAGTCAACAGAACGAAAAGATGATGTTGTAAATTTTGAACAGCTCGGTGTTGACCGTCTGTATGTTGACGAAGCTCACAATTACAAGAACCTGTTTCTTTATACGAAGATGAGAAACGTTGCAGGTCTTTCCACATCAGAAGCACAGAAATCTTCCGATATGTTTATGAAGTGCCGCTATCTTGATGAAGTCACGGGCAATAAAGGTGTTGTTTTCGCAACCGGCACTCCCGTTTCAAATTCAATGACAGAACTTTATACGATGATGCGTTATCTTCAATACGATATGCTTCAGAAAAAGAATCTGACCCACTTTGATGCTTGGGCATCGAACTTCGGTGAAACAACAACGGCTATTGAACTTGCACCCGAAGGCACGGGATACAGAGCAAGAACCCGTTTTGCGAAATTCTTTAATCTGCCCGAACTTATGAATATGTTTAAGGAAGCGGCAGATATAAAAACGGCAGATACTTTAAATCTGCCGAGACCCGAAGCTGAATATCACAATGTTGTTGCTCATCCGACAGAAACGCAAAGAGGCTTGGTTAGTGAATTATCCGAAAGAGCTGCCGCCGTTCATTTAGGTAGTGTTGACCCATCGGAAGATAATATGCTGAAAATAACTTCTGACGGCAGAAAGCTCGGTCTTGACCAAAGAATAATCAATCCCGATTTTGCTGATGAAGAAGGTACAAAGGTTAATCTTTGTGTCGATAACATCGTCAGAATTTACGAAGAAGGAAATGCGGATAAACTGACACAGCTTGTGTTCTGTGATATATCCACTCCGAAAACAAAAACTGCGGCGAAAGCAGAACCGACACTTACAAATCTTGACCCTATCCCCGAAAAGTCTTTTACCGTTTATGAAGATATACGGGATAAGCTGATTGCAAGAGGTGTTAAACCCGAAGAAATCGCTTTTATTCACGATGCAAATACGGAAGAAAAGAAGAAAGATTTATTCGGAAAAGTGCGTTCAGGTAAAGTCCGTGTTCTTATGGGCAGTACATCAAAGATGGGTGCGGGAACCAACGTGCAAGACAGACTGATTGCACTTCACGATTTGGATGCTCCGTGGCGTCCGGGTGATCTGGAACAGCGAAGCGGAAGAATTGTCCGTCAAGGTAATAAAAATGAGAAAGTACATATTTACCGATATGTAACCGAGTCAACATTCGATGCTTATCTTTGGCAGACACTTGAACAAAAGCAGAAGTTCATATCACAGATTATGACTTCAAAATCTCCCGTGCGTTCCTGCGAAGATGTTGACGAAACTACTCTTTCCTTTGCAGAAATCAAAGCGCTTTGTGCGGGTGATGAACGCATTAAGGAAAAAATGGATTTGGATGTCGATGTGGCAAAGCTGAAACTTATGAAAGCGAGCCATCAGAACCAGCAATTCCGACTTGAAGATAATATTCTCAAAAACTTTCCGCAACAGATAAAGCAATACGAAGAATACATTAACGGATTCCAAGCCGATATTCAGACTGCAAAAGACAATTCGCATCCGCCCGAAGGATTTGCCGGAATGACCGTTCGTGGTGATTTCTTGACCGACAAAGAAAATGCGGGTGCAGCTCTCATTGATGCAATGAAAGATGTGAAAATCTTTATGGACACACCGATAGGTTCTTACAGAGGATTTGATATGTCATTGTCGGTAGAAGATTTCGGCAAAAAGTATGTTCTTACTCTCAAAGGCAAAATGTCCCACAAAGTAGAACTCGGCAAAGATCCGAGAGGTAATCTTATTCGTATTGATAATGTGCTTGATTCCATAACAAAGAGATTGAATGATACTCAATTAAGACTTGATAACGTTAAAACGCAGATGGAAAATGCGAAAGCCGAACTCGGTAAACCTTTCCCGCAAGAGGAAGAACTGAAAATCAAGTCTGCAAGACTTACAGAGTTGAACATAGCTCTGAATATGGATAAGCCTGAAGCTCCGTCAGCGGAAAATGCTATTGCCAAAAGCAGCAGACCGTCAATTATGGATAAGTTGCAGATGGCAAGTGCAAAAAGCAAAACCACTATCCCAAAAGCAACAGAAAAAAAGAAAACGGAGGAAGTTTTATAAATGGATTTATCAATCAGACCAATTAAACCCGAAGAAATACCGTTTTCATATACTCAGTCACAGAATGACAATATTGAAAGCGGTTGTATCAGTTTTCTCCGTGGAGATTTTGACACAAGCGGCAAAGGTTTTTACTCTACTTGGGAAGATAAAGTAAAGTTTTTAAAAACAGAGGAATTCAAAAAAGAGTTTGATGATGTAATCAATTCTTTGCGATTCGGTTATGGAGAGCTTCTGAAAGACAGAAGCTCTCTTTCTGCTTATTGTCACAACAATCCCGATGGAGTTATCGAAGGTAACTACACCAAAGAATACGGTTTCAGAGTTGATACTGATGAACACAGCTACATTTTAAGATGCAATCCCACCAAAGGCGATTACAATTTTTATGTTTATGCTTATGACCGTGAAACGTTTGAAAAACATCTTAATGAATTAGGAGTTGATGATTTGAGCGAAACATATAAAAAAAATCCTGAACTCTGCAAAAAAATGAAAGCAGAGCAAGATAATTTTAAGGACTGGCTTATGCAACAGTCGCCCGAAGAAATCTTGAATCACGCCTACGAATATTCAGTTCGCAACGATATTCTTACTCATACGCAATATGCTGATTTGTCCGATGAATTAGCAACGGCATTGTTAAATTCGCCGTCACCATTATCGGATGTTTATGACAGATTTATAAGGGTTGAAACAGATTACATAATGACTATTGACGGCTCTATTTACGAAGCAGCATTCAGAGCATTTGAAAAAGCAGAAGCAGAAAAAGAAAAGACAATGACGGTTCTCGTTGTTGCGCCGGGAGAAAAACCGAGAATTGAAACTATTGATTGCGGACTTGAAAGTTTACAACAGCAGGTTGGCGGATATATAGAAGCGGTTTATCCGTTTGAAGAACCCGTAGGACTTGTTTGTAACGAAGAAGGTAAAATAAACGGTATGCAGTTAAACCGTGCTTTGCGTGACGATGAAAACAGTATCTACGATATTGTTTCGGGAACATTCCTTGTTGTGGGTCTTGGTGAAGAAGATTTCTGCTCCCTTACTCCCGAACAGATTGAGAAGTATTCGGAACATTTTGCAGAACCCGAAATGTTCTTTATGCTCGACGGTGAAATTCAGGCGATTCCGTATAACGATCCGAGTAAATTCCCACTTTATGAAAAGTCTTTTTCAGAAGCAAGAGACAG
>JAZORX010000319.1:0-8063 GCA_045656845.1 Acutalibacteraceae bacterium
GAATTTCTTGATTATATTCTTGCTGTCAAGGTTGTTGAAGATGTTAATGAGGCTGTAGCTCATATTTCTGAGCATTCAACGCATCACAGTGAAGCAATCATAACTTCAAGTGAAGAATCAATGGAAATCTTCACACGCGATATTGACAGTTCATCGGTTTATGTCAATGTCAGCACCCGTTTTACAGACGGCGGTGAATTCGGACTTGGTTGCGAAATGGGTATCTCGACGCAGAAATTGCATGCGAGAGGTCCTATGGGGCTTCGTGAATTGACAACATATAAGTATATCATCCGTGGAAACGGTCAGATAAGATAATGAGGTGCCGTTATGAATAAAACATTTGGTTTCATAGGTTGCGGAAATATGGGTGGTGCACTTGCAAAAGCTGTTTCGGCTGCCGGTTATGAAAATGACATTCTTCTTGCTGATATAAACTCGGAAAGGGTTGTAACACTTGCAAAAGAAATATCAGCCGAACCATCAGATGCTTTGAAAATAGCAAACGAGTGTAAATTTATTTTTATTGGTGTTAAGCCTCAGGTTATAGATGAGTGTTTTAATGAAATAAAAGAATCTTTGAAAAACAGAAATGATAAGCCGGTTATTGTTTCAATGGCTGCAGGAGTGGCTATAAACCGAATTGCAGAACTTTCTGGTATAGATTCCGTTATCAGAATAATGCCCAATATGCCCGTTTCTGTTGGCTCAGGTGTTGTCCTTGCTGCATCGAAAGATGTTTGCGAAGCAGATAAGGCGAGCTTTGAACGCTCAATGTGTAAGGCAGGCGTTTTTGATTGGCTTGAAGAGAAATATATCGATGCAGCCAGTGCGCTTTCAGGTTGCGGACCAGCATTTGCTTATATGTTTGCTCAGGCTCTGGCTGACGGAGCTGTTGCGTGTGGTCTCCCGAGAGATAAGGCTATTCTCTATTCGGCAGGAACTCTTTTGGGTTCCGCTAAGATGATTCTTGAAACCGGAAAGCATCCGGAAAAGCTCAAGGATGATGTCTGTAGTCCGGGTGGATCTACGATTATGGGTGTAAAAGCTCTTGAGGATGAAGGTATGCGAGGTGCAGCAATCAATGCTGTGCTTGCTGCGTACAAAAGGACAAAAGAGCTCGGATAACTTAAAAACCGTCTGGTTGCAGACGGTTTTTTTATATGAATTTTTTCTTTCTAAAAATACATATGCAGATTACAACCGTAAGAATGCTTAAAAGTATTACAAAAATATAACCGTATTTCCATGAAAGCTCAGGCATATACCTGAAGTTCATTCCGTACCATCCGACTATTAGTGTCAACGGAGAGAAGATTGCCGTTATAACAGTGAAAAGCTTCATAGTGTTGTTGAGCTTCATATCAAGACTAGTCTGGTGTATCTCCCGTAGTTGGATAATATTATCCCGAAGCAGATTTACATCCGAGACGAGTCTTTCTGATTTTTTAATCAGAGTCGAGAAGTATGACAGATTCTTTTCTTCAAAAATATGATTTTCATTTTCATTAAGCGATTCTCCGATATCTATCAGCTGCTCATAATAGTTTCTGAGTTTCAGAAGCTTTCTTTTATATTTCAGCAGTTCTTCGTTGAAGTTTTTGTATTGATTCTCTCTGATAATAAGATCTTCAATACGGTTGATTTCAATTTCTATATTTTCCAATTCTTTGTTGTCCGAGGAAATGAGACTATCAATAAAAGTAAATATGAATCTTTCGGGTTTAAATTCTTCCGAACGTATTCTCTCAACGGCTTCAATAAATCTTTTATATACAGTGTGATTTGAATCGGAAATTTCTATAATCAGTACCATATTTCTTCTGATATAGAAGGCGAGTCTGTTTTCTGAAGAGTTGTTTATATCTGGCTCAATGATTATAAGTGTACCATAACAGTAGTTATTGAAGTTGAGTATATTTGAGCGGAAGTTTCGATCATCTCTGCAGAATACCCTATAATCGTTTTGGTCAAAACCAAAATTCATATGAAAATTTTTAAATTCTGATTCTGAGATATATGCCACTGTATTATGTTTTTCTGAAATATCTGAAAAATCAATTTCTTTAACCGTATCAGCAAATTCAAAAATCATATTTTCTCCAAGAAAAAAGACTAAACAGTTTATCTGTTCAGCCTTTTGATATATTGATATTATTTCTTGTTTTTTGTGATTTTATTCACTGCGACAGCAGCTGTTGTAAGTGCTGCTGCAGTACCAAGGACTGTGCCGGCAACCTTGAGCTTTGCGTCCTGTCTGTCCGTAACATGTTCCATATATGGACTAAGACTTTTTGACTTGAGACCGAATTGCTTGAAATGATACATTCTCGTGTTAATGTTCTGAAGATCATTTTCGTCAAGAGTTATGAGACGCACGCCTGAGCGGCAACCGTCGGTATATGGTCTGAAGCCGGCTGTTTTGCATTGTGCGAGCATAATGCCGTCAACATATCCTGCAAAGTCATTCATATGATCGTGTCCGAAGAATGCACCGATAACATCGCCGATTTCTTTCCAAGCGGCAAACTGACCGCTGTTAACGCAAGGGGTACAAGGACCTTCACCAAGATAGCCTTCAACAGTTTCTTTGAGAACATAGTTTTTGTCTGACCATTTCAGATGTCCAGGAACGGAATCAAGCTTTTCGTGGATTTTTGCTTCCCTTAAAAGTTCATACTCTTCCGGAACAGGTATGTGCTGGAAAAGAAGTGCGGGGATAACTTTACCGCCGTTCTTTTCTTTTAAATCAAGAGCTGTCTTTTTATACCATTCAATCTGGTCTTCATGAACCCAGTCATAATGCGAAAGCTCCGGATCTTCAGCAAGGTTGTTGCTGTCCATAAACCAGAGATTGAAAATATCATCGTCTGATTTTGAAGATTTGATCAGAAGATTATAGTTACCATAACCTGTTATTGCATCATCTGCATTATACATATAGCAGTTGTCGTGCTCGTTATAAAGACGAGTCTGATCTTTAAGGCTGACTGCACACTCACGGTCGTGGTTTCCGTAAACTACTGCAAAAGGAATATCTCTTACAGAAACGGGGTATACAATTCTGCTGACAACGGATCTCATCTGCATTTCGCTATCTGCACCTGCATTGTCACCGAGGTAAACAACGAGGTCCGGGTTAAGCTGCTCGACGGCTTTTGTAAGCAGTGCGTTCATGTCGTCAGCTTTGTTAGCAGCGTTGTCAGAATACATATCATAACTTTCGTGCAAGTCGCCGACAAGCATAATTCTGAATTTGCCGTTTTTAAATCTCAATGGAGTTTTGTTCATCGGGAATCCCTGCCTTTAAATGATTTATATGTTATTATACTGCTATGATATTTTTTTGTCAATTATTCATCCTGACGAAAAAGAAAAACGGGCAGGTTTTCCTGCCCGTTGTCGGCTGTTAATCAATTGTTTCAACTGTACCGACTTCAACATCGCTTCTGTCCCTGAAAAGCATTGAAATGCACCAGATACCGGCGAGAGAAACAAGAGTGTAGATAATTCTGCTCACGATTGCATCCTGACCGCCGCCAATCCAGCTGACAATGTCAAATTGGAAAAGACCGATTGAGCCCCAGTTTAAAGCGCCGACGATGACTAAAATCAACGAGATTTTGTCTAACATAAAATCATCTCCTGAACTTTGCTCAATAGTAGTTTTGTCGATATGTTTAATTTTATTCGGATAAATATCAGTTTTATAATATTTTCCAAAACTGTTGAAAAAATATAAGATTTGTTATATCATAAAGAGTAAGATTTTTTAGGAAGTGTTTTTATGATTTTTAAAAATTTTGTTGATATGCATACCCACACCAACAATTCTTTTGACGGCAATTATCCGGTGGAAGAAATGTGCGAAGCAGCTATTGAAAAAGGTGTTAAGGTTATTGCTTTTACAGATCACGTTGAAATGGATTTTTTCAGAGAAAAGGGCTTTGATAAAGATGCCGAAAATTCCTATAAGGATATTGTTCGTGCGAAAGAAATCTATAAAGATAAGCTTGAGGTTTGCGTAGGTGTCGAGCTCGGTGAACCGACTTACTATACACAGGAAGCAGAGCTTCTTATTAATTCACGAGATTATGATTTCGTTATCGGTTCAATACACAATCTCAGAAAAACGGATGATTTCTGCGAGCTTAAATATGACGGTTTGGATGTAGAGGCTCTGCTTGATACATATTTTAATGAGCTTAAGGTGCTTGCTGACTGGGCAAAGTTTGATACTTTTGCTCATCTTACATATCCTTTAAGATACATTGTAGGTGAAAATAAAATCCCTGTTAATATGGAAAAATATCAGAAGGATATTGATGAAATTCTTTCGATTCTTGTGTCCAAAGATAAAGCTCTTGAAATCAACACATCAGGCCTTCGTCAGCCGATCGGCATAACAATGCCGGATGAAAGTATTATCAGACGCTTTAAAGAGCTTGGAGGTAAAATGATAACGGTCGGTTCGGATTCTCATTTTACTCAGCATGTAGGTGCCGGAATAGAAGAGGGTATGAAAATAGCAAAGAATGCCGGTTTCGATAGTGTGTATATTTTCAGAAAGCGTCAACCGGTTGAAGTTGAAATAATCTGATTATGGGGTGATAAAGTGGATCTTTATGACGCATTTACAGAAGGTGTTGAGCCGGGTGGTCTCAGAAACCGTAACGAAATAAAGACATTAATATGCTATCTTGTCTCTCATCTTGATACTCCGATAACCAAGAGTCAGCTTAATGATATTATCTGCGAAGAGGGACTTGCAAATTATTTTGAACTCAATCAGGCTCTCAGCGAGGTTGTTGAAAACGGAAATATTCAGGCAGAAGACAGTGATGACCCTGAGCTCTATATTACTGGAATCGGAAAGCAGAATACGCAGACGTTGGAAAAGGATCTTCCGTACACAGTGCGTGAAAGTGCTCTTAATGCTGCTGTCAGACTTCAGACTAGACTTCGCCGTGAGCGAGAGCACAGAATCGAAATAACCCGTCTTGAAAAGGGTTGTAACATCACGATGTCCGTTCTTGATGGTGAAGATGAACTTATGACTGTAACCATTTTTGTTGCAGATTATGAGCAGGCTCTTTCAGTGAAAGAAAAGTTCCTTTCTGACCCTGTTAATGTTTATTCTAATATTGTTGCTTTACTTATGGCATAAGAAAACGGCAAGGATTTTTCCTTGCCGTTTTAATCATATTCTGAAAAGTTTTATCGCATTTTCCTTTGTCTTATCAATTAATTGCTGAGTGTCGATACCTTTGACCTCAGCAATTTTTTCTGCTGTCAGGGCAATCATATCAGAAGTGCATCGCTTGCCTCTATGAGGAACCGGTGCCATATATGGACAATCAGTTTCAAGGAGAAGTCTGTCTTCAGGAAGATATTCTGCTACTTCAAGCGGTTTGCGTGCATTCTTGAATGTTACAGCACCGCCGAGTCCGATATACATTCCGAGTTTTACTATCTCTTTTGCCATTTCAACACTTCCGGAAAAACAGTGAAGAACGCCTTTGGGTCTATATTTTTTTAAAAGATTCAAGGTGTCTTCATGAGCTTCACGGTCGTGAACTATTACAGGCAGATCTGTTTCAACAGCAAACTGTAATTGCTTTTCAAAAAAATCAAGCTGCTTATCCTTCGGAACGAAGTCGTAATGATAATCGAGACCAATTTCACCGACAGCAACACACTTTTCAAAAGAGTGGAGCTCTTTGATTTTTTTAAAATCAGATTCGCTGTCGTCGTTTATCTCGCTTGGATGTATACCGAGAGCGCAGTAGAAATAATCAAAGTTATTGCAGATTTCAATGCTCTTTATGCATGATTTTAAATCACAGCCGCAATTTATAACATACTCAACGCCGTTATCAGGAAGTTTGCTTAAAAGCTCGTTTCTGTCTTCACTGAATTTAAAATCGTCATAATGAGCGTGTGTGTCAAAAATATGAGTATACATTATCTTATTATTGCTCCTGCGGGCATACCGTCAACAAAGATCACCTTAACATCATCCTCGGCACAGTCAGCAGCAAGAATCATGCCACAGCTTTCAACGCCGCAGAGGACTGCCGGTTTAAGGTTTGCGACAAGAATAACCTTCTTGCCGATGAGATCTTCGGGCTTATACCATTTTGCAATACCGCTTGCAACTGTTCTGGGGGTGTCTGTACCGTCGTCAAGTGTAAGTTTAAGAAGTTTCTTGGCTTTTTTTACAGGTTCACAGTCTTTAATTTCAGCTACTCTGAGCTCCACCTTTGCGAAGTCTTCGATACCTATCTGTGCAAGACCAATAATTTCAGGTCTTTCTTCTTTCTTTTCGGGTTCTTCCTGAGCCTTTCTCTTGGCTTCAATTTTTTCAAACATTTCGTTTGCATCTATTCTGCCGAAGAGGGGAGTAGCTGTACCGACTTTTGTACCTGCCTTAAGGCCGCCGAAAGCTTCGAGACTGTCATATGATGTAACATCAGTGTTAAGCTGAGCGAAAATTTTCTGCGCAGTTTCAGGCATAAAGGGAGAGAGAAGAACTGCCGTAAAACGGATACCTTCAAGAAGATTATAGAGAACAGTACCGAGTCTTGCTTTCTTTTCTTCGTCCTTTGCGAGAGCCCATGGCATTGTTTCGTCGATATACTTATTGCATCTTTTTGCAAGAGCGAATATTGCTTCAAGAGTATCGCTTACACGGTATTCAGCGAAGAGTTTGTCAACCTTAGCAACTGTTTCAACAGCAAGAGATTTAAGCTCGTTGTCAACATCTTCACAGATATCACCGGGCATTATCTCGCCACCGAAATATTTATTAGTCATAGCTACAGTACGGTTAACGAGGTTTCCGAGTGTGTTAGCAAGGTCGGAATTATATCTTTCAATAATTGTTTCGTATGTGATTGATCCGTCTGAAGTATACGGCATCTCAGAAAGAAGATAGTATCTTACTGCGTCAACACCGAAAAGCTCAACAAGGTCATCTGCATAGATAACATTACCTCTGGATTTTGACATTTTGTCTGTACCAAAGAGAAGCCATGGATGACCGAATACCTGCTTTGGAAGAGGTACATCAAGAGCCATAAGCATAATAGGCCAGTAAATTGTATGGAAGCGAAGAATATCTTTACCTATGATATGAACATCAGCAGGCCAGTATTTATTATACATTTCACTGTTTTCTTCACTGTTGTAACCAAGACCTGTAATGTAGTTGAGGAGTGCATCTACCCAAACATAGATTACATGTTTTTCGTCATTTGGGAAAGGTATGCCCCATTTAAATGTTGAACGTGAAATGCAGAGATCCTGAAGACCGGGTTTGATAAAATTGTTTATCATTTCTTTTTTACGGCTTTCAGGATAAATGAAGTTGGGGTTTGCTTCAATATATTCTTCGAGCTGTTTCTGATATTTACTCATTCTAAAGAAATAAGCTTCTTCTTTAGCAGGTTTAACCTCTCTGCCACAGTCAGGACACTTGCCGTCAACGAGCTGTGATTCTGTCCAGAAAGATTCACAGGGAGTACAGTAAAGTCCTTCGTAAGCGCTCTTGTAAACGTCGCCTTTATCGATAAGTTTTTTGAAGATCTTCTGAACAGCTTCTTCGTGATCTTTATCCGTTGTTCTGATAAACTTATCGTAAGTAGTGTTAAGAAGGTCGCAGATATCCTTGATTTCGCCTGCAACTTTATCAACGTGCTCCTTGGGTGTGATTCCTGCTTCTTTTGCTATTTCTTCAATCTTCTGACCGTGTTCATCAGTACCTGTCTGGAAAAAGACATCGTAGCCCTGCATGCGCTTGTAACGAGCAAGAGCATCAGTCATAACGATTTCGTAAGAGTTGCCGATGTGCGGCTTACGTGAAGTATACGCAATCGCAGTGGTTATATAGTATTTTCCTTTGTTCATGGAAATCCCTCCTGAGTTTACATATAGAATTATTATACCATTTTCTGTAAATTTATCAAGTATAAAAATATATTTTAGTCTGCCGTATTTTAAGATAACGGCAGTCTTTTTTCTTGAATAATAAAAATATATATGTTACAATTTACAAGATATAG
>JAZORX010000320.1:0-3775 GCA_045656845.1 Acutalibacteraceae bacterium
AAAATATCGCAGAATATCGGTTCGTCGCAAAGCGTCGAATCCTACAAACCACGATTCGGGCGACTTCGTAGGGGAGCATATTATGCTCCCGCAAAATTTCATCAGAATTGACTGGCAGATGATATCTGCCCCTACGAACACGACTTAAAATAAGCGAGTAGGGACGGGCGTCCTCGACCGTCCGAAAAAACATCAGAATTTAACGGACTGTTCAAAAATCGTATCATCCCCACAAACCCGAATCTGTCAATTTTTCCGGTTTAATTAAAAAATCAAGGCAGGGACAAGCCCTGCCTTGATGAAACATATTCCGTTTACTTTATCATCTCATTAAAATCATCTTCGCTGATGATTGTTATTCCGAGATCTGTTGCCTTTTTGAGCTTACTTCCTGCCTCTTCGCCTGCAAGGACATAGTCCGTCTTTTTCGAAACAGATGAAGCCGTCTTGCCGCCAAAGCTTTCGATAATATCTGCAGCTTCTTTTCGTGAATACGTCGGCAGTGTTCCCGTCAGCACAAAAGTCTTACCGGCAAAGCGCATATCCTTGACTTCCTTGAGAGATTTCATATTAAGACCTGCCGCCATAAGCCTGTCGATAAGTTCCTTTGTCTGTGGCATATTAAAATATTCAACAACACTTTCAGCCATAATCTTGCCGAAGCCGTCAATCGTCATAATATCATCAAAAGATGCGTCCATAATAGCGTCCATCGTGCCGAAACGCTCCGAAAGAAGCTTTGCCGCCTTCTGACCCACATGGCGGATTCCAAGGGCAAAAAGAAGCTTTGAGAGGTCGTTTTCTTTTGATTTATTGACAGCTTCAACGATATTCTTTGCAGACTGCTCTGCCATTCTTTCAAGAGGAATAATCTGCTCCTCTCTGACAGCATAAATATCTGCAGGAGTTCTGATAAGACCTTCATTTACAAAAAGCTCAAGGTTGCTTTCACCAAGACCTTCGATATCCATTGCATCTCTTGAGCAGAAATGGATAAGATTACGAAGAAGCTGAGCCGGGCATTCCGTGTTAAGGCAACGCACTGCAGCCTCACCATCTTCACGAACCACTTTTGCTCCGCACGATGGGCAGATATTAGGCATAGTATAAGGCTCTGCACCTTCACCGTGGCTGACAACATTAAGCACCTCAGGGATAATATCGCCTGCTTTACGGATGATTACGGTGTCACCTATGCGAATATCCTTTTCAGCAATAAAGTCCTGATTATGGAGCGTAGCACGGCTTACCGTTGATCCTGCAACAAGAACCGGTTCAAAAACTGCCGTCGGAGTAAGAACACCCGTTCTGCCGACATTGATTTCGATGTCGATAACCTTTGTCTGCTTCTCTTCGGGAGGATATTTGAATGCAACCGCCCATTTCGGGAACTTCGATGTGCTGCCGAGTGCTTCACGGTGAGCGAAATTATCAACCTTGATAACTGCACCGTCAATATCAAAAGGCAGCGTACCTCTGATTTCACCGATACGGTTTATTTCAGCAATTGCTTCATCGATATTATTACAAAGAGTGTAGAAAGGAACTGTTTTGAAGCCGAGCTCTTTAAGGTAATCAAGCGACTGTTTGTGACCTGTCAGCTCCTTGCCCTCTACCCTCTGGATATTGAAAACAAAGATATCGAGCTTTCTTGTTGCCGTGATTTTCGGATTTTTCTGACGAAGTGAGCCTGCTGCTGCATTACGGGGATTTTTGAAAGGCTTTTCCTCGTTATTTTCCTGCTGCTCAACGAGCTTTATGAACACATCACGGGGCATATAAACTTCGCCACGCACCTCGATTGAGGGCAGATTTTCTTTGATTTTAAGAGGAATTGAACCGACTGTGCAAAGATTCGCACTGACATTTTCACCAACGATACCGTCACCTCTCGTTGAGCCACGGAAAAAGACACCGTTTTCATATTCAACAGAAACGGAAAGACCGTCAATTTTCGGCTCTACGACATAGACTGCATCGCTGACAACCTCACGCACTCTTTTATCGAAAGCATAAAGCTCATCAAGGCTGAAAGCATCCTGAAGACTTGCCATCTGCACGCTATGCTCAACGGGCTCAAACTGACCGTCAGCATTGCCTCCTACCCTTCTCGTCGGCGAATCGGGTGTTACAAGCTCGGGATATTTATCCTCAATATCAGACAGCTCACGCATAAGCCTGTCGTATTCAAAATCCTCGATTTCGGGATTGTCCTCGACATAATACTTATGGCTGTGATAGTTGAGAATATCTCTCAGCTCCTCAGCTCTTTTCTTTGAATTTTCAAAATCTGCCATAGCGACACTTCCCATCGGATTTTTCTCGTAATTATACGATTATTATACCAAATTTACAACCGGTTTACAACATTAAAAATCAGCAAATGTGGACGGAATTTCACCCACGATAATGCTCTCTGCTATGCACACATCTGAGTTGTATTCGACAACCTTTACCTCACCACGAAAAACAATATTCATCCTCACCGTCACATCGAGAAAAATCTGATGCCTTGTCTGATTGACACCGTCATCCTCAAAATGGTTTTCAAACTTAGTCGAGGTGTTTCCCCTCATTGTTACATAAAAAGAAATATCAGGTCCCATTCCTGCAAAAAGCTGACCACCAAGAAGTGATGTAACCGGCAGAGATACCTTATATGTACCGATTGAGTCTATAAACTCATCGGTATTTGATCCGATTTCGTTTCCGATTGTATTAAGAATAACCGTGTCAGTCGAAAGTGATTTTATATTACCATCAGAATCGTATGTGAAGCTAACAATATCTTCATAGCTGAGCTTATAGTCATTCAGAGATTTTTCAAGGCTTGCCGTCAATGCAGACGATGCTATGCTCCTCGCTTCAAGGGCTGAAAACTCGTCTCGCACACTTTTGATTCTCAATTCCAAAAAGACAAAAAAACCGACTGCCGCGAGCAAAATCACTGCAACAGTCGGGAGTATTATTTTTCTGCGCCGTTTCATTTTTTCACCTCATAGTATTCTATGCGGCGAAACAGCAACTGTTATCAATCAAGGAAATCCTTGAGCTTCTTGCTTCTGCTGGGATGACGAAGCTTACGAAGAGCCTTAGCTTCAATCTGACGGATACGCTCACGTGTAACGTCAAATTCCTTACCAACCTCTTCAAGAGTATGAGGATGACCGCCCTCAAGGCCGAAACGAAGCATAAGAACCTTTGCCTCTCTGGGAGTAAGAGTTTTGAGAACCTCATCGAGCTGTTCTTTAAGAAGAAGGATTGAAGCTGCATCTGCCGGTGCCGGAGCGTCATCATCGGGGATGAAATCGCCAAGATGGCTATCTTCCTCTTCACCGATAGGTGTTTCAACAGAAACAAGCTCCTGAGCGACACGGAGAATTTCTCTTACCTTTGCAACAGGCATTCCGAGCTCTGCTGCAATCTCTTCAGCACTCGGATCTCTGCCGTTTTTATGAAGAAGCTGGCTGTTTGTTTTCTTAACCTTATTGATGGTTTCAACCATATGAACAGGAATACGGATTGTTCTTGCCTGGTCAGCGATAGCTCTTGTGATAGCCTGTCTGATCCACCATGTAGCATAAGTTGAGAACTTGAAGCCTTTTGTGTAGTCGAACTTATCAACAGCCTTGATAAGACCAAGATTACCTTCCTGAATAAGGTCAAGGAAGTGCATACCTCTGCCGACATATCGCTTAGCAATAGAAACAACAAGACGCAGGTTTGCCTCAGCAAGTCTTTTCTTTGCACTTTCGTCGTCATCAACAATACGTAC